>DASSLJ010000161.1:0-2864 GCA_035689585.1 Candidatus Dormiibacterota bacterium | reverse complement strand
CCAGGCCGGGATGACCGACGTGGCCTCCTCGAACGACGCGCTGTTTGCTGGGGCGCCGTTCGTCGGCGCTGAAGCTGCGGCCGGGTTCGGCCACGCGACCAGCGTCGAGCTCACGTTGGGCGCCGGCTCGGGCGCCTGCGCCGCCATGACCGGCTGCGGTTGGGGTTCGGGTTCAGGTTCAGGCTGCCGTTCGGGTTCCTGCTCAGGCTCTGGTTCTGCGGCGACCGGCTCCGCCTGCGCCTGCTCGGGTTCCGGCTCTGGCTCGGGCGGCGGCGCGGGCTCCGCGATCGCCTCCGCGACCGGCTCGATCTCCGCGGCGATCGGAACCTCGGGCGCGATGTCGGCCGCAGGTTGCTCCTCGACCGTGTCGCCCGGCGACGGGAGGTCGGGCAGGGCCTCGGGCTCCACGATCGGCGCCGCGGCCGTCGCGAGCTCGGAAACGGTCGGCTGGATCACCTCGGGCTCCTCCGCAGCCTCGGCTGCCGGATAGTCCGGACTAACCGGCGGTTCAGGCTCCGCGGATGGCGGATAGTCCGGACTATCCGTCGGTGCGGCGGCCGCAATCTCGATGGGAGCGGTCGGCTCCTCCACCGGTTTGGTCTCGTTTTCGACGGCGGGCGCCATCGCGACGGTCTTGGCCCATTCGCGTGGAGCCTCGACCGGCGTCTCCAGCACCTGCGTGACCTCCTCGGACGTCGGCCGGTCGATCGCCGACGTGCCCAGGAAGCGCTCGTACCAGCCGGCGATTCGCTTCAGCCGCTCGACGCGGCGGTCGGGCCTGCCATTGCGTGACAGGTCGTGTGATTCCTCCGGGAAGCGCACGAGCTCGACGGTCTTGCCCAGCAGCCGCAGCGCTCCGAAGAGCTCCTCCGACTGCGACATCGCGCAGCGCAGGTCCATCTCGCCCGCGGTGAGCAGTAGCGGCGTGCGCACGTTCTGCACGTACCGGATCGGTGAGCGGCGCCAGAGCTCGTCGAGATCGGGCCACGGCGGCGGACCGAGCTGCAGCACTCCCCACAGCACGATGTCGTGCTGCGCGTACTCGCTGACGAGGTTGGAGATCGAGCGCATGGACACCGCGGCGGCGAAGCGGTCGGTCTGGCCGATGATCCAGTTGGTCATGTAACCGCCGTAAGACCCACCGCCGACGCCGATCCGTTTCGTGTCGATGTATTTCGTCGTGTCGATGAGCTGATCGAGCGAGCTCATCAAATCGAGATAATCCTTGCCGCCCCAGTCGCGGACGACGCTTCGCCGGAACGTCTCGCCGTAGCCGTCCGAGCCGCGCGGGTTCATGTAGAAGACGACGTAGCCCATGCCCGCGAGGACCTGGAGCTCGTGGAAGAAGCTCCAGCCGTACTGGGCGTGCGGCCCGCCGTGGATCTCCATCACCGCGGGGTAGAGGCGATTCGGATCGTGGTCGGGCGGCTTGAGCACCCAACCCTCCAGGCGCCATCCGTCGGGCGCGGTGAAGAAGTGCTGCTCTGGCTCCGCCACATACCGGTCGTGCAGCCATGGGTTGAGGTCGGTGACCTTCGCCTCCGCGCCTTGCGTGACCATGTAGAGGTCGCCGGGGTTGGTGGCGTCGGATGCACAGAACGCGAGCACTCCCGATGCGACGTCGAAGTCGTAGATGCGCCGCCTGCCGGACGCCTCTTCACGGACGTTACCTTCAAGGTCGACCGACTGGATGGCTGTCATGCCGGAGCTTGCGGCCGAGAAATAGATTCGGTCGCCGTCGTCCGACCACATCACACGCGTCGCATGACCCGCGCGCATGTCGTTGATCACGCTGTCGTTGATCGCGAGGTCGAGGTGCGCGGTAAGGCAGCGTGGGCCACCACCGCTCAGCGGCACGACCCACAGACGCTCGAGCAACCCGACGTCGAGCCCGTTCGGCGCGATGAATGCGATCTGGTCGCCTTTGGGAGACCAGATCGGCGCGCTCAGGTAGAAACCGCCACCAAGCCGCACCCGATTGGCGTTGATGTCGACCATGTAGAGGTTGAGCTCGCGCTGGAGGTCGGCGTTCGGTTCGGCGTTGCCGGCGACGACAAGCCGGCTGCTGTCCGGCGCCCAGTCGTAATCGGTGACGTCCCACGGCCCGCTCGTCAGCTGCTTGACCTCGCCACCGTCGGCCGGAACGACGAACAGGTGGTGGTAGCGTCCGTCGACGTAGCCGCGGCCGTCGTGCTTGTAATCGAGATTGCGGACGACGCGAGCGACCGGCGCGCGTCGCAGCTGCTCGCGACTATCGGGACTTCGCGGATCGTCCACCACCGCCTCGGGGTCGGAGAGCACCGCGCCCAGGAAGGCGATCCACTTGCCATCGGGCGACCATCGCTGGAGACCGACGCCGTCGGCGATCGAGCTCAGCTGCGCGGCGGTTCCGTTGCCGCTCAGGTCCTGGATGAAGAGCTGGTCTTTGGGGCCGACCTTGCTCAGGAATGCGAGCTTTCGGCCGTCGGGCGACCATTCCGGGGAGTGGTCGCGCTTGATGCCGCCAGTCGGCTCGACGGGCTCGGGATCGAGCAGCCGGCGAACGACGATGCGGCTGCGCGTCTGGCGGCCGTCGGCGTCAGCCCACGACACCTGGTAGGCCACGCGCTCGCCATCACGCGTCAGGCGAACGTGGTCGATCCAGCGAAATCGATAGAGGTCTTCGGGACTGAGCGGGGCAGCCATGCCGACCTGCGGATGCTACCAAGTCGACGCCGATCCGATAGTCAACTCGTAGCCAATCTGAGTAAAGAAATCGACATGATCCGGTGGTACAACCTGTCGCGATGACGCGCAAACAGGCCTTTTGGCACGGCTTCGGGTGGGGCTGCGTCGGCGGGCTCGCGTTCGTCGCGCTGATGTAC
>DASSLJ010000160.1:0-6367 GCA_035689585.1 Candidatus Dormiibacterota bacterium | reverse complement strand
GTACCGCTTTCACCAGATCCTGGGCAGTCCGGTGCTTAACGACCCCGACATTCGCTCACGCGTAAAGCACCTCGAGCAGCTCGTCGCCGCCGCGTTCCTTCAGGAATACCGCGAGATCTTCCTGATCGCGGTCGCGATGTGCGTGCTCGCGCTCGCGGTTATTGCTTCTTCGCTACCGCCAGCACGTAGGAGTGGTGGTACCTGAACGCGTCGTCCGGATCACCGAGGCTAGCCATCGCCGCCTCGACCTCGGCTTCGAGCTCGTGGCGATAACGCGGACCGAGCGCTTTGATCAACGTGTACGGCCGCGGTCCCGCCCCCGCCATCAGCTCCGTCCACTCGCGAGCGTCGCGCGCCCGCCCGCCAGTGACCATGTCGGTCATCTGACCGACTTCGAAGCCGGCTGCCTCCAGCATCTCGCGCAGCATCCGCGGCTCGCCAAAGTTCGCGCGCGCGGAGCTGTAGCGCGGGAGCTCGAGGTAGTGGCGGCGCGCCAGCGGAGTCAGCGCCTGGAAGAACAGCTCCTGAGCGAGCGTGTTCAGGCTGCGCCGCTGGCACGAGACCGCAATCCGGCCGCCCGGCCGGAGCACGCGGTGCGCCTCGTCGAGCGCCGCGACCGGGTCGGCGAGATACGTCAGAACCTCCCCCATCGTCACCAGGTCGAACGTGTCCGGGCGGAAGACGAGGTGCTCCGCGGCCATGCCGAGGAACTGGGCGTTCTTGTCCTTCTTCTTGCGAGCGATCGCGAGCATGCTCTCCGCGAGATCGATCCCGATCACCCAGCCCGGGTCGACTCGTGGCGCGATCTGGTGAGCGAGAAGGCCGGTCCCGGTGCCGACGTCCAGCACGTGCTCATCCTTGGCCGGGGAGGCAAGGACGACGAGCCGAGCGGCGACTCGAACGTGCTGGCCCCCCGCCCACTCGTCGTAAAGCGGAGCGAAGCCGTCGAAAAAGTCGACGACATGGTCGACCATCTCCCGGGACGAGTCGCGATCCATGATGGCCACGGGTCCTGTTTAACCTTGGGCGACGATTCGGGGCACGGCTGCTACGATGCTAGCTCCCTGAA
Organism: Candidatus Dormiibacterota bacterium; assembly: GCA_035689585.1. GTDB lineage: Bacteria > Chloroflexota > Dormibacteria > Dormibacterales > Dormibacteraceae > 40CM-4-65-16. Next base: position 5,298 of record DASSLJ010000160.1, on the reverse strand, counting down.
ATCCAGTCAGACCCCATTACGCAGTGGAGGATTCCATGGCTCAAGCTGAAAAAACCGCCGCACCCGCGTCGAGCGCGCAGAACGGCGGCGGCAACGTCGTCAGTCTCGGCCCGCGCGACGTCCTGCAGGGACGCCTCGAGATCCAGGGCGACCTCAGGATCGCCGGCAACGTCGAGGGCGACCTGAAGGCGAGCGGCGACGTCACGATCGACGCCGGCGCCAACATCCAGGCGGCCATCGAGGGCGCCAACGTGAGCGTTCGCGGAGAGGTCACCGGCAACGTGACGGCCCGGAAACGGCTGACGCTCGGCGGCTCCGGCCGGTTGAACGGCGACGTCCGCGTGAGCCGGCTGACCGTCGAGGACGGCGCCACGCTCAACGGCAACGTCACGATGCAGTCGGAGAAGGGCTAAGCCACAACCACTCGTCCCGCGTGCTCGGCACGCTGGACCGCGGGCAGCACGACCGTCTCTAGGTAGTGCTCGGCCGCGGCTTGGGCGCTGTGGACGATCTGCCACTCCAGCCGTTCGAGAAAGACTTGGTCGTCGTTGAGCTGTCCGAGCCGGTCACGCCAGAAGTTCGGATCGACGGCAAGCCCCGGCACGGGGCCGTGGACAGGCGACCCGTTGAGCTGCGGGATGGCCGGAAGATCGGTGCCGGAATCGTCCGTCGCAAGCGGGGCGGCCGCGACCGCGGGCGGCACCGTCCGGTTGGCCGACGCGGTGACATTCCACGCGACCGCAACGAGGGCGCCCACCACGATGAATTCGGCCGCGACGAGCCAGGTAAGTGGAGATCGGATCAGGTTGCGCATGCGACGAGGCTAGGCCCGACGACGCGCCACGCCAACCCAGGTTGTTAAGAGGCGCGAAAACTGCGCAGGGCTGCGAGCCCGCGCTCGATGGTCTCGATCCTCTTGGGGAAGCTGAAGCGGATGTGCTCGCGGCCGAGCTTGGGGTCGTGGTAGAAGCTCGACGCCGGGACAGTCGCGACCGCAGCCTCTTCGATGAGCCGGCGCGAAAACGCGACGTCATCGCCGGCACCGAACCGCGAGATTCCGGCCATCACGTAATAGGCGCCGTCCGGGTTCGAGACTTCGAATCCGCAATCCTGCAACCCGCCGATAAGGGCATCTCGCCGTTCTTGATAGTCGCCCAGCAGCTCCACATAGAAGGACGCGGGGAACTCGAGCGCTTCGGCGACGGCGATCTGGAGCGGATGCGCGGCGCCGACAGTCAGGAAGTCGTGGACCTTCCGAATGCCGGACGCAAGACTTGGCGGCGCGATCAGCCATCCGACCCGCCAGCCCGTCACGGAGAACGTCTTGCTCGCTCCGCTGATCGTGATCGTGCGGGCGGCCATATCGGGCAGCGTGGCCATCGAGACATGGCGGCCGCGGTAGACGAGATGCTCATAGATCTCGTCCGTGATCGCGATGACGTCGTGCTCGATGCACAGCGCCGCGATGAATTCGAGCTCTTCGCGTGAGTAGACCTTGCCGGTCGGGTTGTGCGGAGTGTTGATCACGATCGCGCGGGTCTTGGCGTTGAACGCCGCCCGAAGCTCGTCGAAATCGATCGCCCATGAGGGCGGCTTGAGAGCGACGAATCGCGGTACCGCTCCGCTGATCACACAGTCGGGACCGTAGTTCTCGTAGAACGGCTCGAACACGATGACCTCGTCGCCCGGATCGACGGCGGCGAGCATCGCCGCCATCATCGCCTCGGTTGCGCCGCACGAGACCGTGATCTCGGTGTCGGGGTCGACCTCGCGTCCCCACGCTGCGGACTGCTTGCGCCCGATCGCCTGGCGAAGCTGCGGCGCGCCCCACGTCGTCGCGTACTGGTTGTAACCGTCGCGCAGAGCGCGTGCGGCTGCGTCGAGGATGCGCGGGTCGGGGTCAAAGTCGGGAAAGCCCTGCGCGAAGTTGATTGCGCGCTCAGGGCCGTGGAGAGCGAGGTTGAGCCGCGTCATCTCGCGGATGACGGACTCGGTAAAAGACTGCGCCTTCAGCGAAAGCGGGTTAGTGGCCGGGATCGGCGCGCTCCAGGTGAAGGTCGGTGCTCGAACACGAGAAGCAACGAACCGGCCGCTCGAGGCTGCGTTCCCACCATCCACAGACGGCGCATGTCCAACGCGTCTTGGCGAAGAAATCCAGCACGTCGGAACGGCTGAGGAGACCGACCATCTTTCCGCCCCGGATCACCGGCACGCGACGAATGCGCTCGCCGATGAGAAGCCGCGCGGCTTCGTCGATACCCGTCTCTTCCGTCACCGAGATCACGCGCGGGCTCATGATCTCGCGCGCGGTTTTGCCCTTTTTGGAAAACACGTCGGTCTCGGAGACGATGCCGACGACGTGACCTTCGTTCGCGACGACCGGCGCCCCGGTGATGTGCTTCGAGCTCAACGTGCTCGCGATCTCTTCGATCGGCGTGTCTTCGCGAAACGTGATGACGTTTCGGGTCATCACCTCTTTGACCGGGATCATGCGGTTCTCATCAATGTAGCCACGGTCTGCAGGTTGGCGTTGCCGCCGCTCAGCACAAGCCCGGTCCGACCGGGCGGCAGCTTGCCCGCGAGGTAAGCCGCAAGCGGAAGCGTGCCTGTCGGTTCGAGCGCCAGATGCAGGCGCGACCACGCGACGCGGACCGCCCGTGCGATGTCGTCCTCGCTGACCGTGACGATCTGGTCCACGAGGCGGTTGGCGAACATCACCTCGAAGTTACGCTTCCCGATGGCGGTGGTCCGCACGCCGTCCGCAAGCGTCGTGGGCGAGGCGGGCAGCGTTTGAATGCTCGCGGTCTTCCAGCTCCGGTACGCATCGTCGGCGACCTCCGGCTCGACACCGATCACCTGGATGGACGCGCTGTGGTGCTTCGCCGAGATCCCGGACCCGGCAAGCAGCCCGCCGCCGCCGCACGGAGTCGCGATCACCTCGAGGTCGGGCGCATCGTCCAGCAGCTCACGCACCGCCGTGCCCTGGCCGTGGATCACGTCCCAGTCGTCGAAGGGATGGACGAGCGTGAATCCGCGCTCCGCCATCACCTCGCGCAACCGCTGCTCGCGATTCGCGAATGTGATGCCTTCCTGGATGACCTCCGCGCCGAGCGCCCGCGTCGCGGCGACCTTGGAGGGGTTGGCGTCTTCGGGGATGAGGATCAAAGCGGGAACGTCCACCGATCGGGCCGCAAGGGCGACCGCCTGCGCGTGGTTGCCGGAGCTGACCGCGATGACGCCTTTTGGTTTCTCACCACGCTCGATCAGCGAGAGCACCGCGTTGAATGCGCCGCGGGGCTTGAACGAGCCCGTGACCTGGAAGCACTCGGGTTTCAAGCGAAGGGCTGGGTCGAGGTCGGTCTCGAGCGCCGGCGTGCGGCGCACGTGCCCGCGGATGCGTTCCGCCGCGCGCTCGACCTCGTGGGCGTGCTGCTCCAGGTACGCGCTCAAGCGGCCGCCGAGTCGCGCTCGAGGGCCGGCACGCGTCGTGGCGTGCGCCGGACGTTCGTGAGCACGACTCCGGCCAGGATGACGACCATCCCGGCGACGATCGGAACCGTGAGACTCTCGCCCAACAAGGCCACTCCCCAGAACACCGCCGTGAGCGGCACGACGAATGTGACGCCGGTCGCGCGCACCGGACCGAGCGTGTTCATCGTGTAGTAATAGAGCACGTACGCGATCCCGCTGCCGCCGACTCCGAGGAAGACGACCGCACCCATCGAGAGCCATGCGAGATGCACCGAGGGCAGCGCCGGGAGGGCGAGCGGCAGCGCGATGACCGAGGTCGCCGCCAGCTGGCCGAAGCTCTGGTGGTAGATGTTCATGCCGCGCAGCTTCGTCCGCTGAAACAGCGCCGCAACGGCGTACGAGACGGCCGCGAGAACGACCGCAATCACGCCGAGCACGCTTCCGCTCACGCCGTGCGTCAGCAAGTCGGGGAGGACGAGGATTCCTACGCCGGCGATTCCCATCAGCACGCCGATGTAGTTGAGCAAGCTCGGCCGCTCGGTCGGGATCACCCAGAAGATCAGGATCGCCGTCCACAGCGCCGTGGTCGAGTTCAGGATGCTGGCCAGCCCGCTCGTGATGTGCTGCTCGCCCCAAGCGATCAGCGCCCACGGCAGCACGGCGTTGATCACGGCCATGATCGCGAGCGGGATCAGTCGTTGGCGCCAGTCATCGCTGAAGAGCGACCGGCGCATCCCGGCCATGATCGAGGCGAGCGCGATTGCGCCGGACGCCGATCGGACCAGCACCAGCACCGTCGGGCTCATGTCCTGGATGCCGAGCTTGATGAACAGGAACGAGCCGCCCCATATGAGGCTCAGAGCAGTAAACGCGACGTAGGGCAGCGCCGGGTGTCGCGTGTCAGACATGCGTCGTCCACTCGTCGGTCGAGAGGACGAGAGTCACCGGACCGTCGTTCTCGATCTTCACGCGCATCACCGCTCCAAAGCTACCGGTCTCGGTTTCTATTCCGCGTTCGCGGAAACGTGCGACGAAAGCTTCGTAAAGCTGCTCCGCGCGCGCCGGATCTCCAGCACCAAGCAGGCTGGGCCGGCGCCCCCGGCTCATGTCGGCGAAGAGCGTGAACTGCGAAACGATCAAAGCCGAGCCCTTGACGTCGACCAGGCTCAGGTTCATCTTTCCGGCCTCGTCGGCGAACACGCGCAGATCGATGACCTTGTCGGCGAGGCGTCGCACGGTGTTCTCATCGTCATTGGCTGCGGCACCTACCAACAACACGAAACCGTGGCCGATGGTTGCGCTGCCGCCATCCCAGCTCACCGAGCCGGAGGCGACCCGCTGGGCGACAACCCTCAACAACCGACCTCGCAATGGCGGCCGGGCTCTGCCCGGCCGCAACTATGCTCCATGGCCGCCGGGCGGCGAAGCTGGAAGGCTCTCAAAACAATCCCAACCGTATACCGGAAGGAGAGCAGCCCCGTCGCGTAGCGACCGGGCGACGAGAGGAAACCATCTGGGTTTCCTCTCATACGTCAGTCGATCTTCGGCCCGAAGTGCGGTTCGGCCTGGATCAAGGAATCGATGTACCGGAACCGGTCGTAACGATGCTGCAGCAGCCGTCCTGCCGGCTCATCGAGGAGCGGCTGCATGTGACGCCACAACGCTTCGTCGAGGGCTGATGCCGCGCCGTCGTAGTCGGCGCTCGCGCTGCCGTTCGGCTCGGGAACGACCTCTTCCACGACGCCCATGGCGAGGATCTCACGCGATGTGAGCTGCAGCTGCTCCGCGGCCTCGACCTTGCGCGAGTTGTCGCGCCACACGATCGAT
>DASSLJ010000159.1:0-4253 GCA_035689585.1 Candidatus Dormiibacterota bacterium | reverse complement strand
CGAGAAGCTGACGTCTCGCGCGACGCTGGTCCCGATCGTTCGCACAGCGACGCGCCGGTGCAGGCGCGGATGCTCGGCCTCGTAAACAGAGCCGAGGCTGTCGGTGTCGAGCTCGCGGAGCAGCCTGTATCCGCCGACGCTGTGGTGCCCGTTGGACTCGAGTTTGGGTCGCGACCCGTTCTGGTGGGGAGCTTCCTGTCCCACGAGAACTGAACTTTAGGCCACCGCGCCGGGTCCGGGCTCTGTCAACCCGAACGCAATTTCGCCTACGAAATGTCGGCGCTCGTACGGATAGTCCGGACTATCCGTGCGTTTGTCGCCGCAAATGGCCGGTTAGTCCGGACTATCCGAGAGTCTTGCCCTGTGCTGGTGTCGGCGAGAGGATTTGAACCTCCACGCCCTTTCGGGCACCAGCTCCTAAGGCTGGCGCGTCTTCCATTCCGCCACGCCGACGTCGAGTCACCAATCTAGATTCTCAACCGCGACCGGTGCGATGTCGTCGGCGGGCTCGAAACCGAAGATCCGGGAGAAGAACCACAGCTCGCCTTCGAACGTCCTGCGGATGTTCTTCTCTTGGCGAAAGCCGTGCTGCTCGCCCTCGTAGGCGACATATGCGTGCGGCAGGTGCTTGTCGCGGCAGACCGCAACGAACGTCTCGGCCTGGCTCGGCGGGACGATCCGATCCTCGAGCCCCTGGAACAGGATCACCGGCGCGGACAGCCGGTCGGCGAAATGAATCGCGGAACGATCGCGATAGACCGCGGCCTGCTCGGGGTAGGGACCCATCAGCGTGTCGCAGTAGTGCGATTCGAACTTATGCGTGTCCTTGACGAAGAGCTCCATGTCGCCGATCCCGTACTGACTCGAACCGGCCGCGTAGAAATCGCGCTTCGTCAGTGACATCAGGACCGTGAACCCGCCCGCGGACCCGCCCGTGATCGCGACACGCTTCGGATCGGCCCAGCCCTGGTCGACGACGTAACGCGCGGCGTTGATGCAGTCGTCGACATCGACCACGCCCCATTGCCCATCCAAACGCTGTCGGTATGCGCGTCCATATCCGGAGGATCCGCCGTAATTGACAGCGACCATCGCGAAGCCGCGACTCGTCCAGTACTGAAACTCGAACGGATACATCTGGCTGGCCGAGCCCGTCGGTCCGCCATGGCAGTGAACGATGAGCGGCGGCTTCTCGCCGGCCGGCGCCTCGTGGTCCTGATTACGTGGCGGGTAGTAGAGCGCGTGCGCGGTCACGCCTCGTTCGGTCGGAAACTCGATCGCGCGCGGCACGCTGAGATACCCGGACTCGATGCGCGCGGGATTGGCGACGCGCACGATGTCCTCAGCCTGCGTCTCGAGGTCGATGATCAGGACGCGCTCTGCGAGCGTCGCGGACGACGCGAACATCGCCGCCTTTCCGTTGGCAACCTGGATGTTCGAGAGGCTGGAGTAGAAGAGATCGAGCTGGCGCAGAGCGCCGCTGTTGAGGTCGATTCTCCCTAGCTTCACGCCCGTCTTCTCGTGGAACACGCAGACGATTTCGTCCGCGCCGTTGAACGCGAAAAACCGCATGCCGAAAACCCACTGGGGCGCGCCGAATTCGGCCGCGCGCCGGCAAACGCGTTCGTCGCCCTCGCCCCGTGCGCGGTAGATGTTCCACCAGCCGCTGCGGTCGGAGATGAAGTAGAGCTCGCCGGACGGCGACCATTCGGGCTGAAGCACGGACTCATCCGGACCGCCGGCGATCTTGCGCGATGACGTGACACTTCCACCGCGATCGAGCTCCGCGATCCAGACCTCGGATGAGTCCCACGGCATGTGCGGGTGGTTCCATGTCTGCCAGGCGAGGCGGTTGCCGTCTGGGCTGAGCTTTGGCGACGAGTAGAAGTCGTTGCCCGACGCGAGGGTGATCGGGTCGCGCTCGCCGTGCGCGTCTACCGCGACAATGGTGTTGCGCGGTTCGTGACCGCCGAGCGTGTGGTCCTCGCGAACGGCGATGACTCTGCCGCGCCGTTCGTCGACCACCATGTCGGCGTGCCGGATGTCGCCTTCCGGCGTGATCGGTCGTGGGACCTCACGATCCTGCTGCCGGTACAGGCGCTGGTCGGTGTAGTTCGTGAAGAACACCGTCCTGCCGCCGACCGCGAAGTGGCCCCCGCCGTACTCATGCACGCGGTCGCGGGCGTTGAAGCCCGGCGGCGTCACGTCGCGGATCGAGCCATCGGCTGCTCTCTTGCAGACCACGATGCGGCCGCCTTCGTACGGGCGCAGCTCGGACCAATAAAGATCTGCGCCGTCCCAGCGCAGCATGTGGTTGCGCATGTGGACCGTGCCCTTGAGCAGCACGTCGGGCGAGATAGGCGAAGACCAGGAACCGTACGGTGTTGTTTTCTTCGCCGGCACTACGGACGTCGGACGATCAGCGCGTCGCCCTGGCCGCCGCCGCCGCACAGGGCGGCCGCACCGGTGCGCAGCCCGCGGCGCTGAAGCTCGTACGCCACCGTGAGGACGAGCCGCGCGCCGCTTGCGCCGATCGGGTGGCCAAGCGCGACCGCGCCGCCGTTGACGTTGACCTTCTCCTCATCGAGCGCGAGCATCCGCGTGGCGTTGAGCGCGACGGCGGCGAAGGCCTCGTTGATCTCGACGAGATCCAGGTCGTCGACGTCGAGGCCGGCTTTCTTCAATGCGTTGCTCAGCGCCAGAGCCGGAACCGTGTGCAGCCACGCATAGCGGTCGGCGCTCATGCCGTGGGCGACTATCTCGGCGAGAGGCTGCGCGCCCGCCTTCATCGCGCGTTCCTTGCTCATCACCACGACCGCAGCGGCGCCGTCGGAGATCTGCGACGCGTTGCCCGCGGTGATCGTGCCGTCCTTGCTGAACGCCGGCTTGAGCTGACTCAACGATTCGACCGTGGTGTCCGGGCGGATGCCTTCGTCCCGCTCGACCTTGCCGACCGGCACGACCTCTTCCTTCAAACCGTTCGCCCATCCGCGCGCCGCGCGCTGGTGTGACCGCGCCGCCCACGCATCCTGCTCCTCGCGGCTGATCTCGAGCTCCTTGTTGACCTCGTCGGAGCTTTCGCCCATGTGCTGCTCGAGGAACGTCGACCACAGGCCATCGTGGATCATCGAGTCGACCATCTGCGTGTTGCCCATGCGCGCGCCGAATCGCGCCTTGGGGAAGAGATAAGGCGCCTCGGACATCGACTCCATTCCGCCCGCCACCACGACCTCGACCTCACCAGCGCGAATCAGCTGATCGGCCAGGGCGATGGCGTTGAGGCCAGAGAGGCAGACCTTGTTGATGGTGATCGCAGGGACCTCCTGCGGGATGCCGGCTTCGATCGCCGCCTGGCGGGCCGTGATCTGGCCGGCGCCTGCCTGGAGGACCTGGCCCATGATCACGTAGTCGACGTCGGCACCTTTCACGCCTGAGCGGTCGAGCGCGGCCCGGATGGCGTGTGCACCCAGGGTCTTGGCCGGCACGTCCTTGAAAGCGCTGCCGAACTTGCCAAAAGGGGTGCGCGCGCCCGCTACTATCACGCTCGAAGCGGAGGCCACAAGCAAAGTTTAGGGATGAGAAACGCGCTCCTCATCGTCGACGTCCAGGCCGATTTCGTCGAGGGCGGCAGCCTCGGCGTGAACGGCGGCACGACGGTTGCCGCGATGATCTCGCGGCACATCCGTCACTTCAAAAACGAGTACCACTTCGTCGTTGCGTCGCGTGACTACCACGAGACTGCTCCCGACCACATCTCCGAGCATCCGGACTTCGTCAACACGTGGCCACCGCACTGCATGGCGGGCACGCCCGGCGCGGCGTTCGTGCCAACCATCCAGAACCTCGTCCGTGAGAAGTACATCCACGAGGTCGTGTTGAAAGGCCGCGATCGCGCGGCGTATTCCGCGTTCGACGGTTACAACCGCGCCGGCCACCCGCTGATCGATGTGCTCAAGGAGCAGCGCATCGACCACATCGACGTCTGCGGGATCGCTACCGATTACTGCGTGCGCGCGAGCGCGCTCGACGCGCGCAAGCACGAGTTCCAGGTCCGCGTGCTCGTCAACCTGTGCGCGCCCGTCAACGAGGCCACTGGCCAGCAGGCGCTCGAAGAGATGAGGGCGGCCGGCTGTCAGCTACAGGCCGCGACCGCTCCCTAGGAGGCGCGGCCGAAAAGCGGCGCCGAGAGATTCGGCGATCCAGGCGGCCGAGATGCGGGCGACGCGACGAGCAGCGGAGCGAGCGCATACCTG
>DASSLJ010000158.1:0-6596 GCA_035689585.1 Candidatus Dormiibacterota bacterium | reverse complement strand
CATGGCGCTGCGCTGGGGATTGCCGGCCGTCGTCGTCGCCGCATGCGTCGGGTATCTCATCTACTCGGCATCCGGCGGAACGAGCGTCTACTACGTCACGGTCTCTCAGCTGCGCTCGCAATCGCCGGCGGGTGACGTGCGCGTCGCCGGTGTCGTCGAGAACGACGTGCAGAAGAGCGACGGCGGCCTGCATGTGACATTTACGGAAAAGGACGGCACGGACACGCTGCCCGTCGAGTACACGGGCACGCTGCCCGACATCTTCCAGCCGGGCATCACGGTGGTTGCCGAAGGCCGGCTCGGGAAGGACGGCGTATTCCACGCGACGACCCTTCTCGCCAAGTGTCCGTCGCGGTTCTCGACGAAGCCCTACACGCAGTGATCCTCGGCTACTTAGGAGCGGGAGCACTTCTCGCCGGGCTGGTGCTGGGCGGTTTCTCGGCATCGCTGGCGTTCTTCGCGGGCTGGCGCCAGGCGGAGGTCTTCACCGCCGTCGGCCGGCGGGCGTTCTACGCCGCGACCGCGATGGTCGTCATCGCAGGGGTGCTGCTGGAGGTCGCGCTCCTGACTCACGACTTCTCTCTGGCCTACGTCGTCGAGCACACCGACCTGTCGACTCCGACCGCGCTCGTGGCAGCCGGTTTCTACGGTGGGCAGGAGGGATCGCTGCTCTACTGGTCGCTCATCCTCGGGCTGCTCGGGAGCGCTTCGCTGATCGCATCTTCGTCGCTGGGGGGCCGCGTCGCCGCGTACGCGACCGGCATCCTCGCCTCGATTCTCACCTTCTTCCTGTTCGTGCTCGCAGTAGTCGCGAGCCCGTTCGACCTTTTGTCGGTGACGCCGCCGGACGGCCTCGGCCTCAACCCGGTGCTGCGCGACGGCGGCATGCTCATACATCCACCGGTCGTCCTTGCGGGTTTTGCAGCCTTCGCGATTCCATTTGCGTTCGCGTGCGCCGCGTTGCTCGCGGGACGCACGGACGCAGCGTGGATCCGCCACACGCGCCGCTTCGCACTGCTGGCGTGGACACTCCAGAGCGCGGGGCTGTTGCTGGGAATGTGGTGGGCGTACCACGTCCTCGGATGGGGCGGCTACTGGAGCTGGGACCCGGTCGAGAACGTCGCGCTGATGCCGTGGTTGGCGACGACCGCGTACCTGCACTCCTCGCAGGTGCAGGAGAAGCGCGGACGCCTGGCGATCTGGAACTTCAGCCTCGTCATCCTCGCGTTCCTTCTCGTCGTGTTCGGGACGTTCATCGTGCGCAGCGGGGTCGTGCCTTCGGTGCACACGTTTGCGATCAGCGCGATCGGTCCGTGGTTTCTCGGATTCCTCGGCGTCTGCGTTGCGTTCAGCGGCATGCTGCTGGCGTTGCGCGCCGGCGGTTCGCAGCGGGGCGCCGCGGATGCGCCGGTCGTTTCGCGCGAGGGTGCTTTTCTCCTGCAGAACCTTTTGCTCGTCGGCGTGATCGCCGTCGTGCTCTGGGGCACGATCCTTCCGCTCGTGTCCGGAATGCTGGGCACCGAGCGGGTCGTCGACGCGGCGTATTACGAGCGCGCCGCGGGTCCGCTGTTCGTGGCTCTGCTGGCGTTGATCGCAGTCGGTCCGCTGCTGCCGTGGCGCCATGCCGGCGCGGCGGTCATGAAGGCTCTGCGCTGGCCGGCCGGCGCGGCCGTCGCCGCTTTCGTGTTGTTGGGGCGTGACTGGATGTCGATCGCGATCGGGCTTGCGATCGGCGGCATCGCGACTGTCGTCCTCGAATATGTCCGCGCTCTGCGGCGCAAGCCTGCGCTGCTGCTCATCAAGCGGCGGCGCTACGGTGCCTACCTCGCGCATTTCGGTTTGCTCGTGGTCGCGATCGGAATCGCCGCGTCGCAGTTCGGGCAGCAGGAAAAGGACGTGACCCTTCAGCCGGGCCAGACGGTGAACTTCGCCGGCTACTCGCTGACGTATACCGGCTCACAGGAACGAGACTTCAACGACCACACCGAGTTCGTCGCCACGATGCGCTTCGGCGGCACGACGATGGAACCGTCGCGGGCGACATATGCGGGTCTGGGCGGCCAGGCGCTCACGCACGTGGCCATCTCGACGACGCCGCTCGCCGACGTCTACGTCGTGCTCGCGGGAACGAACTCCGACGGCTCAGCATCCTTCCGCGTGCTGGTCAACCCGCTCGTGACGTGGATCTGGGCGGGCGGGGTGATTCTCATCCTCGGCGTGGTGTTGGGCAACGTGGGCGAGAGGGAGACCGCGCCGGAGTTGGCAAGAAGGCGCGTTCCTATTACGCTGCCGGCGTAGAGGTAGGGGATGGCGATCATAGTCGCGACTCTGCTGCTGTTCCTGGCCGGCCCGTTCGTGCTATGGCCGCTGCTCGAGACGCCTGAAGAATGAGCATCATCGTCGCCGACGGCCTCACGCACTGGTTCGGCCGCGAACTGGCGCTCGAAGGCGTCGATCTGACGCTCGACACCACCGAGCACATGGCCGTCCTTGGTGAAAACGGCGCGGGCAAGACGACGCTCCTGCGCATCCTGGCGACCGCGCTGCGGCCGACCGCCGGGACGCTGCAGATCGCGGGACTCAACGCGTTTCGCGAGAAGCGGCGGCTGCGCCACTACATCGGATACGTCGCGCACGCGCCGGGGCTTTATCCGGCGTTGACCGCAACCGAGAACCTCAAGTTCTTCTGCGAGCTGCAGGGCGTGCCGGCATCTCGGGTTGACGAGGTTCTGCAAGTCGTCGGTATGCGCTCGATGGCGAGCCGGCGTGCCGGCGAGCTGTCGCGAGGCATGCAGCAGCGCATCGCGCTTGCCCGAGCGATCTTGCACGACCCGAAGGTGCTGATCCTCGATGAGCCGGACGCCAGCCTGGGCAGCGATGCGGCGGACCTGCTCGGCGAGATCATGCGCGGCCGGAGCACCGTGCTGGCGACCCATGACCATTCGCTCGCAAACCGACTCTGCCCGCGCACGCTCGAATTGCGCCACGGCCGGTCGCACGGCACCGCCACACGCCTGCATCTGGTCCGATGAACCCTTTTCGCGTCGCGATGGCCGTGGCCCGCAAAGACCTTGTCTCCGAGTGGCGCACCCGCGAGATGGTTCCCGCGCTTGCGCAGTTCGTGATCCTCGCGCTGTTGATCGGTAACTTCGGTTTCCAGATCGACTCGCGCAATGCGCCTGCGATCGCTCCCGGCATCCTCTGGCTCGCGCTCGTGTTCGCCGGACTGGTCGCGTTCGGCAGGACGTTCGCGGCGGAGAGGGAGCAGGCGTCGCTCGAAGCGATGCTGATGACGCCGGCGTCGCCGGTCGCGATCTTTGCCGGAAAGGCGGCCGCCGCCGCCGCGGTGTTGATCATCTGCGAAGCCGTGATGCTGCCCGCGCTGTCGCTGTTTTTCGGCACGCCGTTTTCTGGCGACCTCGTCTTCGCGGTGCTCCTCGCCACCGTTGGCATGGCCGCCCTCGGATGCATCTTCGCGGCGATCGTCGCTCGCGTCCGTGCGCGCGAGCTTTTGCTCCCGCTCCTGACCATTCCGCTGTGGATTCCGTTCATCATCGCCGGCGGCCAGGCGGTGCAGGTCGCGATGGGACTGCCCGGCAGCTACGACCAGGCCATCGGCCTTCTCATCGACTTCGACATACTTTTCGTGGTGCTCACATCCCTCGCGGCGCGCTTCGTGCTGGATGAATAGATACGAGAAGGCGGCGGCAGCCGCCGTCGCGCTGATGCTGGTCGCGGGCGCGGCCATCTTCTTCTTCGCGCCGACCGACTGGCTCCAGGGACCGGTCCAGCGGATCTTCTACCTGCACGTCAGCTCGGCGATCGCCGCCTACGGCTGCTTCACGGTGGTGTTGTTGGGCGGCGTGATCTTCCTGCGCACCGAGAACTACGCGGCCGACCGCTGGGCGCGCGCCGGCGCGTTGGTGGGCGTGGTCTTCACCACCGTCACGCTGGTGATGGGCTCGCTGTGGGCGAAGAAGGTGTGGGGCGCGTTCTGGGTCTGGGACGCACGGCTGACGGCGACGCTCGTCCTCTGGATCATCTATGCGGGATACCTGCTCGTGCGCAGGCTTGCCGAGCCCGGACGTCAGGCGGCGCGGATCGCCGCGGCGGTGGGAATCTTCGGGTTCGTCGACGTACCGGTCGTGCACTTCAGCGTCACGTGGTGGGTAACCCAGCATCCAGGTCCCGTGATCATCAACGACGCGCTGCCGCCGCAGATGCTCGCCACTTTCCTGTTCACGATGTTCTGCACGATCGTGCTCGCCGCCGTGATGGTCAGCATCCGGTACCGGATCGAGACTCTGATCGACGCCAGGCACGTGCTCATCGAGCCGGCGAAAGTCGTCAGCACGCATCAGCCGGAGGCGGCGCGGTGACGTATCTCGTCATCGCTTACGCGTTCGCGGTTGCTGTTCTCGGTGGTTACCTGTTCTGGTCCCTGCGGAGATTGCGCGACCTAGCGAGTCGTCGCTAGCGCTTCTCGAAGTTTGGGCGTGAGCCCAAACACGATCCGCTCCGTGAGGCCCCACACGGTGCTGTCCTCGTGCGTGAGGTAGCGAAAGCGCCACGGCGAGTCGGACTCGAGCCACGCGTCGTCGTCGAGCAACCGATCGAGCGGGATCGCCAGCACACCGACGAGTTCGCGCGCGTCATGCACGAACGACTCGACCGGGTCGGGAAGGTAAGCGACGAACGGCACGACCGAGAAATTCGTGACCGCGGCGTAGATCGGGTCGCCGGCACCGAGCGGCACGAGCCGGCCGACAGGCACGCCGATCTCCTCGGCGACCTCGCGCTCGGCAGCCGCCCACGCCGACTCTCCTCGCTCCACGCTGCCGCCGGGCAGCGCGACCTGTCCGGGGTGATCGCGAAGGTCGGCTCGACGCCGCACGAACGGCACCATCCAGCGCCCGCCCAGTCGGTAAAGAACGAAGGCGACCGCGGCCCGGCGGGCGCCGCTTCTGAACTCGCCCCAGGCGTCGACCGGCCTGAACGTCTGTTCGAGGCGCTCGAGAAAAGGCTCTGTCACGGCCGGTAAGCTGGGAAGCGTAGCTGCGCATGATCGACCACACCAGTAACCGGATCGAGGAACATGAATCGGCCCTGCGGCGGGCCAACCGCCGGCGCTACGCCTTTCACCGCATGCTCCAGGCCACCGACCGCCTCCTGTGGAGGCTCGAGGAGATGAACCGAGACGGGGTCAAGGTGGTCCCAAAGAGGGTTCGGAGCGAGCTGCATGAGGTCGCGGAGACGATGCCGGCGGCGGTCCGAGAGATGTTGAGGGACACGGGAAAGGTCCAGGACACGCTTGACGGTCTCTTCGAGGCGCAGGAGCAGCTGTTCAAGTGGCGGTTCCCGAACTGGCACGACTGGGATCCTGACGCTACCGAGGACGTCGCCAGCTAGTTCGTAGGTAAGGGATTCGCCCCATGCGTTGGCCCAAAGACGACGCGTCCTCGTCGTCGGTGCGGTTTGGGGGGTGTCTCGGCAAGTCGCAGCCTGGCCAGCTGTTGGACGTGAATTGGAAGTTCGCAAGGAGATCCCTCATGAAACCATCGCCATGGCCGATGCTGCTCGCCGGCGCCGCTCTGCTGCTCACGGCGACCGGGGCTGCCGCAGACAACGGCAACGCACCTGCAACGATGAGCTTCTTCTCGGGAGGCGACGGCGCTCAAGCGCACTGGCTTGAGACCGCCGATCAGCCACCGGTCGACACCGACGGCCAGGCCGTCGCCCTCAATACGACCAACGACGCGCCAGCCTTCACAAAGGGTTACGCCGGGATTCTGTTTCACCACGTCACCGGCATCCCTGCAGATGCGTTTCCGGATTCCGAGTTCTGGGTCAAGAGCCCGGCGTTCGCCGGCGCGAGCCTGGGATCGCCGCGACTCGTCGTGGAGTTTCAGAACGCAGCCGGCGTCTACGACGGCTATGCAGACCTGCGACCCATATCGCTCACATCTCAGTGGCAGGACGTCTCAGACCAGAAGGATTACGTCAACAACGGCTGGGACATCATGCAGAAGGCGTGTCCGTTCTCTCCGTACCAGGAGCAGTGGACGGTCGTGCAGCAGTGCTTTGCTGGCGATATCACGCTGGCCGTCTTTTTGACCACCGATCCATACGGGATCGATTATCTGATCGACGACGTCACGGTCAACGGGAAGACGTTTTCCAGCGCATCCGACAACGGCGGTGGAAACAACGACCCCGCCGGTCCGGACGCAACCACAGACACAAGCCTTCTGCCGCCACTGATATTTCCTCCGCTCTGAACCAACCGGAGGCGAGGCCGCAAGCCTCGCCTCCTCTCTAGGCTCCGCTCGCGACCGTCAGGAAGAGATCAGTCCCGTAGGCGACGAGGAATCCGAGAAGGAGACCCCACGCGAATGTTGTCGGCGTGCTGATCCGGCGCCCAAGGTTGAACAGCTCGTTCAGCACGTAGAGAAGAGCGCCTGCGGCGACGGCGAGGAACGCGATCGAGAAGTAGTTCGAGCTCACCAGGTAGCCGATCCACGTGCCTATGAACGTCGGGCCGCCGCCGATCAATCCCGCGAGCACGAGAAAGCTCCAGGGCGCGCGCGTCTCCGACG
>DASSLJ010000157.1:0-4806 GCA_035689585.1 Candidatus Dormiibacterota bacterium | reverse complement strand
ACGCGCTCGACGAGCTCCGACTGCACGCACTTCCATACGAGAGCGTGCTCGCGGGCGCCGGATCCGACGACGAGGACCTTCACTGCGCCCGATTGCGTGCGTTTGGCGTCAAAAGCACCGAAAAACAGCACGTCATAGGTACGTTTGGCGTCAAACGTTCGGAATTCACTTCACAAGTGCCCGCGCGGCTGGGGTGACCAGTTCACGGGCGTCGCCCCAATCAACGGCTTCCGTGCTAGGTCTCCAGTAACGGCGCCCGGTCGCATGCCAGGTTCCATCCGGACATCGCAGTGATCTCAGGAGCTCGAGCGCCTCTTGTGTGCGCCGATCCGAGAGCTTGCCGAGCAGCGCGATCGCGCGAAGGCCGTGGAAGAAGTCGTAGTGCCAGTAGTGCGGCCAGTGGATGTGCTCCCACTCGCTGTTGATCGGACGGCCGGTGCGCCTCGACAGGAACAGCCTGTGGTCGAGCAGCAGCTCGCCGGCACGTGTCGCCGCTGCGAGTGCGGCACGGTCGCCGGTCGCGCGGTGGTACTCCACAAGACCCCAGATGGGCGCGAGAGTCTCATGAAAGGACGAGCGATGCGCGGCCGGGTTACGGTCGCAATTCCAGCCGCCGTCCGGCCACTGCGCCCGCAGCAACACATCGACGAGGCTACGCACACGCTGGTCACCTTCCATGCCGAGTCGGCTGCACACTGCCAGAGCATTGCCTTCCATCGACGTATGCCGCCGCTCAAGACCTCTGGTCATGCGAGGTGTCTGCCACCGCGGCCCAGTAAGCCAGGCGAGCACCGTGACGGCGGCCCGCCTCGCGGCGCGATTAGTTCGCGGAACGCCCAACTCGACGAGCGAGACCAGCCGCCAATGCGCACCTTTCCATTTGGAATAGGGATGGTTGCCGAACGAGCCGTCTGGTCTTTGGCCCGCCAACAGCTGGGCGATGAGCCGCTTTCTGAGCGCTACTCCCACTCGATGGTGCCGGGCGGTTTCGACGTGATGTCGAACACGACCCGGTTGACGCCCTTCACCTCGTTGACGATGCGGTTGGAGATGCGAGCGAGGACCTCGTACGGAACGCGTGCCCAGTCGGCGGTCATCGCGTCTTCGCTCGTCACCACGCGGATCGCGACGACGTTCGCGTACGTGCGGTAGTCGCCCATCACGCCGACTGTCTCGAGCGGCGTGAGCACCGCGAACGACTGCCACACCTGCCGGTAAAGACCGTTGCGCTTGATCTCGTCGACGACCACCCAGTCGGCGTTGCGAAGGATGTCCAGGCGCTCCCCGGTGACTTCGCCCAGGCAGCGAATCGACAGCCCGGGCCCGGGGAACGGCTGGCGGTAAACCATCTCCTCCGGCATCCCCAGCTCGAGCCCGACTGCGCGCACCTCGTCCTTGAAGAGATATCGGAGCGGCTCGATGAGCTGGAACCGCAATCCGGGCGGCAAGCCGCCGACGTTGTGATGGGTCTTGATCTTCGACGCAGTCGAGGAGACGTCCGGCGCCGTCGATTCGATGACGTCGGGATAAAGCGTGCCCTGCGCGAGGAAATCGATGTGGCCGAGGCTCTTCGCCTCGGCTTCGAAAACGGAGATGAACTCGCGGCCGACGATGCGACGCTTCTGCTCGGGGTCGATCACGCCGCGCAGAGCCTCGAGGAAGCGATCCGTGGCGTCGACATAGCGAATGTCCATGTCGAGGTTGCCGTGCATCACGTCGAGCACGCGCTCGGGCTCCTCCTTGCGCAGCAGCCCGTTGTTGACGAATACGCACGTGAGCTGATCGCCGACCGCGCGGTGCACCAGCGTCGCGGCCACCGCCGAGTCGACCCCACCGGAAAGAGCGCATATCACGCGGCCGTCGCCGACCTGGGCGCGGATCCGCTCGGTCGCGTCGGCGATGAACGATCCCGGCGTCCACGACGGTGTGCAATGGCACACGCCGAACAGGAAGTTGCGCAGCACCTCCCGGCCGCTCGGAGTGTGGACGACCTCCGGATGGAACTGGATCCCAAAGATTCCGTGCCCGTCGGTGAAAGCCGCCACCGGCGAGTTGCCGCTGGTCGCGAGCAGCCGGAATCCCGGCGGCATCTCGCTGACGTGGTCGCCGTGGCTCATCCATACCGGCAGCTCGCCGTGCAGCCCGCGGAACAACGTCCCGGGCTCATGCACCGACAGCAGCGCCGGTCCGTACTCGCGCGCGTGGCCGGGGTCGACCTTGCCGCCGAGATGGTGCGCGATCAGCTGCATGCCGTAGCAGATGCCAAGCACCGGGACGCCCGAGCGCAATGCGTCCGGATCGATGTGTGGCGCGCCGGCGTCATAGACACTCGAGGGGCCGCCGCTGAGGATCAGGCCGGCGGGATGGCGTTCTTTCAGCTCGTGCCACGGCGTGTTGCCGGGCACGAGCTCGCAGTAGACGTTCGCCTCGCGCACGCGACGAGCGATGAGCTGGCTGAACTGCGAGCCGAAGTCGAGCACGAAGACCGTCTGCCGGCGTGCGAGGGTGTCGACTTTTTCCCGCCTCAGCGCGGCGGTCTGATTCAGCTTATTTGCCCATGCCCACGTGCTGGGCCTGCTGAAAGACCTTGCCCTCGGACACGATCGAGGGCGCGATGACCATCTCCGTGTGCTGGAACTCCGCGATGTCGCGGGCCCCACAGACGCCGAGCGCGGAGCGAAGCGCGCCCGCGAAATTCTGCGTGCCGTCGTCGACGCGGGCCGGCCCGAGCAGGATCTCGCGAAGCGTCGCCTTGGTACCGACCTGGATACGGGTGCCGCGGGGCAAGTTCGGATCGGGCGTTGCCATGCCCCAGTTGAAACCCTTCGAGGCCGATTCTTCCGCGCCCGCAAGCGGTGTGCCGATCATCACGGCGTCTGCCCCGGCGGCGAACGCCTTGCAAACGTCGGCGCCGATGCGCATGCCGCCGTCCGTGATGACCGCGACGCGCATGCCGCCGCGGCGCATGTGCTCGTCGCGCGCCGCCGCAACGTCCGCGGTGGCGGTCACCTGAGGCACGCCCACACCGAGCACGCCACGCGTAGTGCATGCGGCGCCCGGACCGACGCCGACGAGAATGCCTGCGATTCCGGTCTCCATCAGCTCCAGTGCGGTCTCGTAGTGGACGCAGTTGCCGACGACGACAGGGATGTCGCAGGCTCGCACGAGCTCTTCGAACGAGAGCTGGTGGTAGGAGCGCGACGAGTGCCGCGCGGTCAGGACGGTGCCCTGGACGACGAAGACGTCCGCTCCGGCTTGCTGGACGACTTCGGCGCGTTCTTCGGCGCGCGCCGGAACCGTCGATACCGCGCACGCCACGCCGGCGGCCTTGATCGCTTTGATGCGCTCGCTGATCAGCTTCGGCTTGACCGGCTCGCGGTACGCCTCCTTCAACAGGGCGTTCACGGTCGCGCGGTCGGCGTCCGCGATCTTTTTGATGATCGGCGCCGAATCCTCGTAGCGCGTGTGGACGCCGTCGAGATTGAGGACCGCGACCCCGCCGAGCTGCCCCATCGCGATGGCGAAGTCGACGTCGACCACGCCGTCCATCGCCGAGCCCCAGAAAGGAAGCGGCAGCGAGAACCGCTCGCCCATCGAGAACGAGATGTCGACCTCTTCGGGATTCAGGGTCACGCCGCCCGGAACGAGCGCGACCTCATCGAAGCCGTAAGCCCGCCGCGCGCGCCGGCCGATGCCGATCTCCAGCCCGTACTGATCCCCCGTAACTTCTGCTGTTGTCTGCATCCGGCTCTGTGTCAGGGTGTGCTTACTCCAAGGATTGAGGCGGGGTTCGGTGAATTATACCCGCCCACTATTCTGTGAACGGTGTACCGGACTCTCGAGTACCTGAACGGAATCTCAGACGGCGACGTGCGACGGCTGCGCGCCGTCGGGATCCGCCACACCAATCAGCTGCTGCACCGCGCGTCTCTCGAGATCGACCGCAAGACGCTGGAGCGCAAGACCGGCATCACCCGTGAGCGCCTGTTCGAGTTCGTCAACCAGTGCACGCTCCTAGAGGTTTCAGGGATGGACCGGTGGATCCCGCTCGTGAGGCGGCTCGGCATCGAGTCGATGAAGGACCTACGCGCCCAGGACTCGAAGGAGCTTCATTCCAAGCTGCTGGAGGCGATCGGGCTGGCGGGCGCGCCGAGCTTGAGCGACGTCGAGTACTGGATCAGCCAGGCGACCGCACTCGACATCATTGAAAAGCCGGAGCCGACGAAGACCATCCCCGTCATCAAATAGAAAAGGGCGGGCTGTGCAGCCCGCCCTTCAGATCGACTTCCGCTACGGAAGGGTCGCCGCGAAGATGTCGTTCGGATTGGTATTGGTCGTCTGTGGATTGCTCGTGTTGCTGTTGGCGGGCGCGCAGAGCGGGTTGCTCGCCGGATACGGGGCATCACAGTTGGTCTTCGCGAACACCGCGAGGAAGCCGCTACCGCTGGGCTGCAGGCCTTCGTAGTCGCCGAGGAAGAAGCCTCGCGCGACCGGGGCCGTGCTCAGGTCGAACGATCCGACGATGTGCTGCTCGTTGCCGAAGGTAGCGCCACCGTCGGTCGAGTACGAGACCCAGTAGTCGGTCGGCCAGTTCGCCGTCTCGCCCGGCTGAAGATTGCGGCTGTCGTAGTAGGTGACCGCAACGCGGCCGTTATTCACGGCGACTGTAGGCGTGAAGGCCGGCATGCCGTTGTTGCCGTGGTCGATCGACACGGGTGAGGTCCAGTGGGCGCCGCCATCGCTCGAGGTGACGAGCAGGATCTCGTCGTCCCACAATCCGGCACTCTGCTTGTCATTCTTCGTGAA
>DASSLJ010000156.1:0-3719 GCA_035689585.1 Candidatus Dormiibacterota bacterium | reverse complement strand
GAACGCGCCGCGCGCACCGCCGAACACTTCGTCCCCAGGACGAAAGCGGGTGACCGCGGAACCGACCGCCTCCACCACGCCCGCGAAATCGGTGCCCAGCACCACCGGCTTTCGGCCAGCCATGAAGTAGCCGGGCAACGTCGTCGGGAATGCATCGACCGGATTGACCGAAGAAGCGCGGACCCGGACCAGCACGCCGTCGTCCGGCACGGCCGGCATGGCGATCTCGCCAAGTCGCAATGCCTCGAGCGGCGTTGGCTTTGCACAGAGATAACCCGTCATCGAAGTCGGCACAGCGGTCACCATGGCAATCACCTCAGGCTGAACGGCGGGTACTCGTCCGTGACGAGGCTGAACGCGTAACCGTTGACGCGATTCGTCCAGCGCATGACGCCGACCACGTAGTCAAACAGTGCGCGTGGATACGTGCCGGTCAACACGATCGCGAACCAGGCGATCACGATTGCGCCGGCGGCGCCCACGCCGAGAAAGAACAGGGCGACGTAATGCGGAATCGCGAGGAACCACTTCACCAATGGCAGCCACCGGTTCAGGTGATGCACGTCCGGATAGGCGAAGTCGAGGTGCACCGACTGGTCTTCATCGGTCGACGGGTAACGGTCGTCCAGCAGCGCCAGGTACGCGGTCACGCGGTTTGAGAAGCGCAGAAGGTTGAGATTCCAGTCGAACCACCACCGCGGGTACTTCTGCCGGACGACGAGCATGAGTACGAGCGGCACGAACACCGCCGCCCCGCCGATCACGATCGTGTTCATCGTGTTGTGGTCGCGGTCGTTGAGAGTCAGACCGGACAACATCGTGAGCAAGACCACGATCGGAATCGCGGCGACGAGGCGAAAGGCCGTCGACACCCGGTTCAACGGCCGGACGGGAAAATCGACGCCGAACTGCACCGGGTAGTTGCTGACCATCTTCACTCTCCCTGCTGAGTCGATTTCAAGCTGATCACCTCGTGGCCGCGAAGCGCCTCGAGGAACGACTGGAAGCTTCCGAAGACGGTGCAGCGCAGCACCGAACCCTCCACGTGCACATCCGTGACGCCGACGGCCCGCTCGACCTCGTGCGTGGGCGGGCGGCCGACGAAAGTCACCTCGACCAGCTGCAGCGGATGGTGCTCTTCCATGACTGCCACGCTAGGGGTCAGACGCAAATGGCGAATCCGTGGAATTACCGAATTCCGTAGTACTTTCCGCTACATCATGGCCAGGCCGATCCGCCGCCCCGGCAACCTTCCGGCCGAGCCGACGAGCTTCATCGGCCGGAAGCGCGAGCTCGCCGAGCTGCGCGACAAACTGGGCGCTGCCCGGATCGTCAGCCTGGTCGGCCCCGGGGGTGTCGGCAAGACTCGCCTGGCGATCAAGGCCGCAGGTGACCTCGCGCGTGGATTCCGCGACGGCGCCTGGCTGATCGAGCTCGCGGATGTGCACGATCCGGCGCTGGTCGTGAACGCCATGATGGCGGCTCTTGACCTGCGCGACCAGGCCGCCAGCGCGCCGCTCGACGTCGTGCACAGGCACCTCCAGGAAAGGCAGCTGCTGCTGGTCGTCGACAACTGCGAGCACCTCGTGGCGACGATCGCTCCGCTCGTGCACGACATCGCGACGACGGCGCCCGGCGTGACGCTCGTCGCCACGAGTCGCGAGCCGCTCGGGATCCAGGGCGAGCACGTCGTTCCCGTGCCGCCGCTGCAGCTGCCTGCCGCCGGTGCAGATCCTGCGGCGACGCAGAGCGAGGCTGTGACCCTCTTCGTCGAGCGCGCCCGGGCGGCATCCGGCAGCTTCGAGCTGACGGCCGAGAACCAGTCGACGGTGGCGAGCATTTGCCGCAGGCTCGACGGCCTGCCGCTCGCCCTCGAGCTCGCCGCGGTGCGGACCCGCGTTCTTTCCCCTGAGCAGATCCTCGAGCGCCTGAGCGACAGGTTTGCGTTGCTCACCGCGGGAGGACGAGCGGCGCTGCCTCGCCATCAGACACTCGAGATGGCGTTCGACTGGAGCTATGACTTGCTGACCGAGCGTGAACGGCAGGTGTTCCGGCGCCTGTGCGTCTTCGCGGGCCGCTTCACGCTCGACGACGCCGCGGCGGTATGCGAGTCGAATCTCGACGTCATGTCTTCGCTCGTTGACAAATCGCTCGTGATCAAAGAGGACGCCCGGGGCTTCGCGTGCTATCGCCTGCACGAAACCCTGCGTGAGTACGCGTCGAAGAAGCTTGAGCAAGCCCGGGAGGCCGACGAAGTACGCGAACGTTTCACCGACTACTACGTCACGCGTCTCCGCGCGACCGCGCTCGAGGTCCGCTTCCACTTGCTCGAGTGGCTTCCGTGGATTGACGTCGAGATCGACAACCTCCGCGCTGTCCTGAGGCGGTGCCTCGACTCCGGCGATTCCGCACGCGGCATCCCGCTTGCAACGTCACTGGCTTGGTTCTGGATCACGCGCGCGACGACCGAGGGGGTGCGCTGGCTGGACGATCTGCTTGCGTCCGGCCCGAGCGACGCGGAGACGCTCGCGTGGGCGTACTTCATCCGCGGCTTCCTGGCAGTGCTGCAGGGCGATTCCGCCTCGGCCAAGCCGGTGCTCGTGCGCGGAGTCGACTTCTCGCGCGAACATCACCTGCCGATCCAGCTCGCGCACGCGCTGTCGATGGCCTCGATCGCGGCGCTGCTCACTGGCGATCGAGCCTCCGCTCGCGCTTACCTCGACGAGGCCAGGGCCGTGGCCTCCCATGTCGACGACCTCATCACCCGTCTCTCGATCCTGCAGGCGCAATCACTCAACGCCATCTTCGAGGGTGACGCGCAGGCGTTGGTTGCGGCCGCGACCGAGGGCGAGCGTCTATGCAGGGAGTCGGGCGATCTCTACGGCCGGCACATGATGCTTCTGAACCTCGGCGGTGCGCACGTGCTGAACGGTGACCTGGCAGCGTCAACGCAGCTGTACGAAGAAGCCTTGCGGCTCGCCTACCGGGTCGACGATCGCATCGGCCAGTTCTACCTTCTTGCGGCGCTTGCGAATAACGAAGCGAACGAGGGGCGCGCGCGGGTCGCCGCGCAGCTCATGGGCGCGTCGGACACCATCCGTGCCGGCGCCGGCGCGACCGTGATGGCGATGCTCGCGCCTTTCGTGGAGCAGGCCCGAGAACTGGCCGCACAGGCGCTCGGCGACGCCAGGTTCCACATCGAGTACGAGGCCGGCCGGAGGCTCAGCCGCGACGAGGCCGTGCGGCTTGCCCTCCACGAATCGGCACGAGCGGAGGTCGGCGCCAACGGTCGGGAACACGGTGCGCTGGGCAGGCGGGAGGCTGACGTCGCGCGCCTGGTCGCCGAGGGGCTCAGCAACAAGCAGATCGCCGCGCGGCTCTTCATCAGCGAGCGAACGGTCGACAGCCACGTTCGCAGCATCCTCAACAAGCTCGGATTCAACTCACGCGTACAGATCGCGGCATGGATCAGTCAGATCGCGTCGCGCCGCTGAAAGAACACCAGCGCCGCTGCCACGCAGGCGACGGTGATCGTCAGCAAGATCGCAAGAGACACCACGTCGACGGTTCCGGTTTCTAGCGCCTTTTGCGGCGTGTACGCGGTGAAGATCGAAAAGCGCTTGAGCTGCTTCCACTGATCCGCAAGGCCGCCGACCAGCCACAGGACGTAGAACGCGAGGGTTATGCCAAAGGAGATTCCGGCGGCCATCGCGCGGGTG
>DASSLJ010000155.1:0-2039 GCA_035689585.1 Candidatus Dormiibacterota bacterium | reverse complement strand
GATCGACTCCAGCAGAATCGGCGCCGACTCGTCGGCGAGCGTGTCGCCGGTAGTCGTCGACTTCAGGCCGACCGCAGCCGCGATGTCGCCGGTGAACACCTCTTCGACGTCCTCGCGCCGGATCGCGTGCATGCGCAGGATCCGGCCGATGCGCTCGCGCTTGCCGGTCGAGGCGTTCAACACGTTGGTGCCCGCGCGCAGCCGTCCGGAGTAGACGCGGAAGAACGTCAGCTTGCCGACGCCCTGCGGGTCCATCTGAATCTTGAAGGCGAGTGCGGCGAACGGCTCGGCGTCGTCGTGCTCGCGCACGCGAAGCTCACCCGTCTTGGGGTCTTTGCCCTCGACGGCGGGAACGTCGGCCGGCGACGGCAGGTAGTCGACGACGGCGTCGAGGATCGGCTGCACTCCGCGGTTGCGGAGAGCCGCGCCGCAGAGCACAGGCACGAGGACTCCGGCGACCGTGCCGCGCCGCAGCCCGGCCTTGATCTCCTCCTCGCTTATGTCCTGCTCCTCGAGGTACTTGTGCATGACGTTGTCGTCGAAGTCGGCGACAGCCTCGACCAGGTCGTGGCGGTACTTGCTCACCAGGTCCTGCATGCCGGACGGGATCTCCAGCGACTCGGTCGACTTGGTGCCGAGGTCGTCGGTGTAGATCACCGCCTCGCGCGACAGCAGGTCGACGTAGCCCTGGAAGTTCGACTCGGAGCCGATCGGCAGCTGGATAGGAACCGCGCGCGCGCCCAGGCGCGTGCGAATCGAGTCCAGCGACCCATAGAAGTCCGCGCCGATGCGGTCCATCTTGTTGATGAAGGCAATGCGGGGCACGCCGTAGCGGTCGGCCTGACGCCAGACGGTCTCGGACTGCGGCTCCACGCCCGCGACCGCGTCGAAAACCGCGACCGCGCCGTCGAGCACGCGCAGCGACCGCTCCACCTCGACCGTGAAGTCCACGTGTCCGGGTGTGTCTATGATGTTGACCGTGTGGTCGCGCCACTGTGCGGTGGTCGCGGCAGACGTGATCGTGATCCCCCGCTCCTTCTCCTGGACCATCCAGTCCATGGTCGCGGCGCCCTCGTGGACCTCGCCCATCTTGTGGATGCGGCCCGCGTAGAAGAGGATCCGCTCCGTCGTCGTCGTCTTGCCAGCGTCGATGTGCGCCATGATCCCGATGTTTCGGACTTTCTCGATCGCGGTTGGGCGCTCCTGCATCTTCAGTGCCACGTTCATGTCTCTTAGTACCGGAAGTGCGAGAAAGCCTTGTTGCTTTCGGCCATCCGGTGGGTCTCCTCTTTGCGCTTCACCGCACCGCCGGTGTTCTGCGCAGCGTCCAGAAGCTCGAAGGCGAGCTTCTCGCTCATACTCTTCCCGCCCCGCTGCCTGGCAAAACGGACGAGCCAGCGGCGCGCGAGCGCGAGCCGGCGGTCCGGCCGGATCTCGATCGGCACCTGGTAGGTGGCGCCACCGACGCGCCGGGGCTTGACCTCGAGCAGCGGCGTGGCATTACGGAGCGCGAGATCGAAGACCTCGAGCGGCTCTTTCTTGGCCTGCTTGGAAGCACGGGCGAGCGCGTCGTAGACGACCTTCTCCGCAGTCGAGCGCTTGCCGCGGCTCATGACCACGTTCACGAACTTGGCGATCGCCTCCGACTGGTACACCGGGTCGGGCGCGACGACACGCTTGACGGGGCGGTTGCGGCGAGGCATCAGGCCGCCGCCTTGCCCTTTTCCCGCTTGGCTCCGTACTTCGAGCGAGCCTTCTTGCGGTTCTTGGTGCCGGCCGTGTCGAGGGTGCCGCGGATGATGTGGTACCGGACGCCGGGCAGGTCCTTGACGCGGCCGCCGCGGATGAGAACGACCGAGTGCTCCTGCAGGTTGTGTCCGATGCCCGGGATGTAGGCCGTGACCTCGATCCCGGTCGTCAGGCGCACGCGCGCCACCTTCCGAAGCGCCGAGTTCGGCTTCTTCGGGGTCTGGGTGTAGACGCGCACGCAGACGCCACGCCGCTGGGGCGAGCCCCTGAGCGCGGGCGCCTTAGACTTC
>DASSLJ010000154.1:0-3870 GCA_035689585.1 Candidatus Dormiibacterota bacterium | reverse complement strand
CGATCCGGAGCTGGTGGGCGAAGTCCTGCGCGTGATCCGTCAGCTTGCGCAGGAAGGCATGACCATGATCATCGTCACGCACGAGATCCACTTTGCGCGCGACGTCGCCGACCGGATCATCTTCATGGACAACGGCGTGATCGTCGAAGAAGGCGCCCCGGAGCGCATCCTCGCCAACGCTTCCTCGGACCGGCTGCAGCTGTTCCTGCGACGCTTCCAGGGCGACTATCTCGCGAGCTAGGGCCTCGTGGCCGCCACAGCGCGCTCCCGTCCCGATTCGCCGTCGGCCAGGATCCTCGCCGTGCTGGCCGCGGCGGCGCGGCTGCACGCCGCTTCGGTGTCGACGTTGGCCGAGCGGCTCGGCCTGCCCGTGGCGACGACGCACCGGATCTGCAGCGAGATGGAGCGGCTGGGCTATCTGCAGCGCGTCCCGGGGACGCGGCTGTGGACCGTGGCCCACGGGCTGGTCGGTCTCGCCGCGGACACGCTGACGGCGGCGGCTGGCAACGTGACGGCGACTGCGATCTTGAGGGAGCTCACGGACAGGACCGGCGAGATGTCGAGCTTCGCCGTGCAAAGCGGCGAAGAGGTGCTCTACGTGGCAAGCGTCGAATCGCCGCGCGAGGTGACGCTGTCGTTCCGCGCCGGGCGGCGCGCGCCGCTGTTCTGCACGTCGAGCGGCCGGCTGTTTCTCGCTCGGCTCGACGACGCCGCGCTGGCTCGCTATCTGTCCTCGGTGCGGCGGCGCGCATTCACCCGCTACACGGTCACCGATCCGCGCAAGCTCGCGGCCATCGTGCGCCAGGTGCGCAAGCAGGGCTTCGCGGTGACGAGCCAGGAATACGTGCTCCACGTGGTGGGTGCCGCCGTCCCAGTCGTGGGTGCCGACGGCACCTTCTTCGGGGCGGTATCCATCGCGGCACCCGCCGTCCGGGCGGGGAAGGACGGGATGCGGCGGCTCGTGCCCGCGCTGAAGACCGCGGCGACGCGCCTCGCCCAGGTGCTGTCGCATGGGGCCGACGGCCGCTCTCGAGGCAGTGCGGCGGCATGAACGACACACTCGATCGGAGCACCGCATGAATCGCGACAAGCTTCAAGCCCTCAAGAGCAGGTACGGAGCCGCCGAAGGCAGCGAGATCTTCGATCCACGCTTCGCGCCGGTGGCCAAGCACGTGTTCTCGCAAGGCGACCGGCGCACCTGGCCGTTCGCCGGCGTGGCGACGTTCCTGCGCCTGCCCTACGCGCCGGATGCGCCTGTCGCCGCGGACTTCGGCGGTCTCGACGTGGCGATCGTCGGCGTGCCGGTGGACCTCGGCGTCACCAACCGCGCCGGCGCGCGGCACGGTCCGCGCGCCGTGCGCGCGATCGAGCGCGTCGGTCCCTACGAGCACGCGCTCGACATCGCGCCGTCGCTGAAGCTTCGCGCCGCGGACGTGGGCGACGTGCCAATGCAGAGCCGCTTCGGGCTCGAGCGCTGCATCGCCGACATCGAGGCCTTCTTCGCAAGGGTCCGGGCAGGCGGCGTGATCCCGCTCGCCGTGGGCGGCGACCATTCGATCACCTACCCGATTCTCAAAGCGCTCGGGAAAGAGCGGCCGGTCGGCATGGTGCACATCGACGCGCACTGCGACACGGCGGGGACGTTCGAGGGGTCGAAGTTCCATCACGGCGGGCCGTTCCGTCAGGCGGTGCTCGACGGCGTGCTCGATCCCGAACGCTCGATCCAGATCGGCATCCACGGCGGCGCGGAGTTCCTCTGGGAGTTCTCCTACGAAAGCGGCATGACCGTGCTGCACGTCGAGGCCGTCGCGGAGATGGGTGTGGCCGCCGTGGTCGAAAAAGCGCGGAGCGTTATCGGCGACGGTCCAACCTACGTGACATTCGACGTCGACGGCATCGACCCGGGCTTCGCGCCCGGCACGGGCACGCCGGAGGTCGGCGGGCTCACGCCGCGCGAGGCGCTGGCAATCCTGCGCGGGCTCGCCGGCGCGCACGTCGTTGGGGCGGACGTGGTCGAAGTCGCGCCGCAATACGATGCGACGACCAACACCGCGCACGTGGCGGCTCAGATGCTGTTCACGGAGCTGTGTCTGGTCGCGCTCGATCCGGCATTCAAGTCACGCAAGGCGGATTGACGCCCTTACCCGCATCGCGCCGCAGCGTCCGCCATTTCGGTGGTCTGCCGGCTCGACGCCACGCAAGTAACGCCAGAGCGGCGGACAGCACGAGAGCAGCCGACGTCGGTTCGGAGAGCGGCGTCACCGTGATGGAGAAGCCGCTCTGCTCGCTTCCGTAGACGGAGGTTCCGGCGAATCCCCGGCCGATGCTGACGAGGAAGAGGGCGTTCGCACCCGTCTGGTCGTCGGTCGAGATCAACGACTGCGTGGCCGAAGGATCGAGGATCAGCATAGAGAAACCGTCCGGCAGCGGACCCTCCGGCGGATTGTCGGTCGTCGTGATCGAGAACGAGAGCGAGGTTCCCATGGGGTTGAAGGCGACGAGCAGCTCGTTGAACGCGCTTCCGCCGGCATCGGATAGCGTCCACGGTCCCGTCCCGGTCACGTTCCCGGTCGTCGACGTAGGGCCCTGAGTCCCGTCGGACGTGATCGCGCTCAGTGTCACGCTGTTGTCCGGCGGGCTGCCGTCGATGAAATCGAAGGCGAGGACCGCGGGGACGCCGGTCAGGAAGGAAGTGTCGATAGTGACGTCGATCGTGCCGGCATAAGTAGGTGGGCACAATGCAATCAGAAACGCCGCCAGCACTACGCCGCCGCCAATGCCGCGCTTTCTGCGTGTCACGATTTCCTCCCGGAAATGGGTAGCGGAACGATCAGGAGCCGAATCACATCCTCGAATCGATACCCCCAAAGCCCGGATAGCTTTGACTGCATGAGTCCTTGCCTCCGGAACTTGGGTCTCCCGCGCCTTGTGCGTTAAGGAATTGACTGAGCTCATTTCTTGCCTTCTGCGTTAAGCAGTGTTTAAGCGCACATTTCGCGCACTTGATCTGCGCGCTGTAACCTCTCGACTCCGAAGGACCGAGCTCCGTCTTTTCATCACCTCCAAGATACTTACCTTCTGCTCCTGGCGCATCACAATAAACACCAGCTTTATGGTTGTGAACGACGTCGGTGTAAAGATCATCTATGTGACTCTGCTCATGAGCTGTGATGCATTTCTGATATTCGGGGCTCATGCGCCGACCAGCCTCGGTAATGTGAGTCGTTAGTTTGCCGCCCTGACACTTGACAGCCCCGAGGACTTCTCGGCCCTCCTTGTCGGATGTATCGACCAGTCCATATCGGCCCGATGGATCGACCTGGTTCACGGGGTCGCCTCGGACGTAGCCGTACAAGTTCGTGTCGTATCCGGCAAAGAGGATAGGATCCTTGGACGTCCAGCGGCCGGTATTCGGATCGTAGTCGCGCACCCCGAACCTGACCAATTGTGTATCGCGGTCCATGAGTCCGCCGGCAAAGCCGAATGGTTGGAATCCAGGGTTCGTATCGCTTAGTACTTTGCCGAAGTCGTCATAGTCGATTCGTTGCGCGATCTGGCCCGTAGTGGCATTCATGACGAGGCGAGGGCTGCCCAAGTGATCCAGGATCAGGCGATAAGTAATTCCGCCGCGAACCATGTAGTCGGGGACGTTATCGCGGGTGGCATATATGAACCATGATACGATGTTGTTGTTGCCATCGACCTCGACAACAGGTTTGTGATCGTCGAGATAGACGAAACCCTGGGTAAGTACGCCGTTGACGTATTTGCCCACGCGCCGGTCCTTTCCATCGATCAAGTACGACACGACCGTACCGTTCGGCAACGTGACTGCGGTAAGCGCGCCGCTGGTGTCATATTGGTAGTTCG
>DASSLJ010000153.1:0-7128 GCA_035689585.1 Candidatus Dormiibacterota bacterium | reverse complement strand
CGCTGTCCGAGATCGGATATCTGCTGCGCCAGCAGGAAAAGGAGCGGTTCCGCGCCAAGGCGTTTTCGGCGGCGGCGTGGTCGATCACATTGCAGCGACCGGACCTTGAAAAGCTCGCGCGCGCCGACGCGCTGACTTCGATCGAAGGCGTGGGTGAGGGCATCGCGCGCGTGCTGAAAGACCTGATCGACACCGGCGGCAGCCGCTACCTCAACCGTCTGCGCGAGCAGATGCAGCAGCCTGCGCGCGAGGACGAATCAGTGCTCGACTTCAGCCGGTACCAGGGCGACCTCCACTCGCACACCGACTGGAGCGATGGCCGCGCGACCGTGCTCGAGATGGCGCGCGGCGCGCAGGCGCTGGGCTACAAGTACCTCGGCATCACCGACCATTCGCCTCGCATCACGGTCGTCCATGGTTTGAACGCAGAGCGATTGCTGGCTCAGTCGCAAGAGATCGCGGAGGCGCAGAAGCAGGTCGAGGGAGTGACCCTCCTGCAAGGCATCGAGGTCGACATCCTCGAGGACGGCGCGCTGGACCTTCCCGACGAGGTGCTCGAGATCCTCGACGTCGTCATCGCCTCGCCACACGTGAAGCTGCGCACGGAACCCGGGCTGATGACGCAGCGCATGATGCGCGCCGTATCGAACCCGCACGTCGACGTCATCGGGCATCCGACGGGCCGCCGTCCCGGCTCGCGCGAGGGGGCGGTCTACGACTTCGAGCAGGTTTTCAAAGAGGCCGCCAAGAACGGAGTGGCCCTGGAGATCGATTGCGATCCGGCGCGGCTTGACCTCTCACCCGAGATGGCCCGCAGCGCGCTCGAGCTCGGCTGCAACTTCGTCCTCGACGCCGACGCGCACGCACCGGCCGAGTTCGCCTACGTCCCGATGGAGCTCTGGATGGCGCGCAGGGCCGGCATCCCGGAGGACCGGATCCTGAACTTCAAGCCGCTCTCCAAATTGACAATGATTGCAAAGTGACGTCTAATTGGCGTCATGGCTCGAGCGACCACCGTGCGCTTCGCGGACGAGATCTACGCGCGCCTGGACCAGGCGTCGGCGCGTACTGGGATGCCGGTCAATTCGATCGTGATCGCCGCCTGCCTGGAGTGGATGGAGCGCCACACGCCTGAGCAAACCGTCTCTCCGCAGCTCGGGTTTCAGATGGCCGTCTTGCCGGCGGCACCTCGATGGGCGACTCTCCGGCGGGCGCTCGGCCAGACGGCCGGCGCTCACACGCGGCACGCCTATCCTTTCGAGAACTTCACCGCACGCGCCCAGGAGCTCTTCCGGCAGGCGCAGTCCGAGGCGGAGAGCCAGGCGCGCCCTTACATAGGCACCGAGCACCTCCTGCTCGCATGCTTCGACCCTGAGTTCCATTCGGCGAAGGTGCTCCAGACCCTTGGCGTCGAGCGTGGCGCAGTCGCAATGCGGCTCGACCAGATGCTTGGCAAGGACAAGGGGTCACGACACCTGGGCATCGTGCCCACATCACGGGTGAAGAAGGTGGTCGAGATCGCCTTCCAGCTCGCCGGACACTCAACGGACACGCACGTCGGAACGCAGCACATCCTCCTGGCCCTGAGCAAGGAGGGAAACGGCATTGCCGCTCACGTTCTGAAGGAACTCGGCGCGTCGCCCGCCAAGATCGAGCAGGAGGTCGCTGGGCTAAAAGATCCAGAATCCTGATCGATGACCCAGCTCGGGATCATGATCGAAGGGCAGGAGGGGCTCAGCTGGGATCGCTGGCGCCGCATCTGCACCGATACCGAGGCGCTTGGTTTTGCGTCGCTGCGCCGAAGCGATCACCTCATCTCGCTGATGAACGATCCCACCCGCGATTGCGTCGAATGCTGGACGTCGCTCGCGCTGGCCGCCGAATGGACGAAGAGGATCGAGTTCGGTCCGATGGTCTCGCCCATCACGTTTCGTCTCCCCGGCGTGCTGGCCAAACAGGCGGCCGCGGTCGATGCGCTGTCAGGTGGGCGGCTGATCCTCGGAGTCGGCGCAGGCTGGAACGAGAACGAGCACCAGGTCTTTCACGTGCCCTTCTACACACAGAAACAGAGATTCGATCACCTCGAAGCGGGCATCAAGGTGATGCGCGAGACGTGGGAGAAGTCGAGCCCGAAGCCTGCGCGGAATCCGATTCCACTTCTGATCGGAGGTAAAGGCGCCAAGCGGACGATCCCGCTGGTCGCGCGCGAGGCGGCGGAGTGGAACCACTCGACGCTGAACGCGGATGCGTTCCGAGATCACTCCGCTGCGCTCGACCGCTGCTGTCATGAAATCGGCCGTGATCCACGCACGATCAAGCGTTCGGTGATGACGAGCTACATCGTCGGGCGCGACGGCTCAGAGCTTCGAGATCGGGCGGCGCGAGTCGGCCACATCATTCCGCCGCTGAGATCGCTGAGTCCGGACGAGATCCTGCAGAACCGCAAGCAAGCGTGGTTCGTCGGCAGGCCGGAGGAGATCGCCGAGCAGATGCGCGAGTTCGCAAAGCTAGGAGTCGACCTGTTCATGCTCCAGCACTTCGTCCTCGACGACCGCGACGCACTGCGTCTTCTCGCGGAGGGAGTGATCCCCGCGCTCAGCTGAGGCAGATGCGGCGCATGTGCGTGTTTGGCCTTCCCTTCGGATTGACGGCGCACGCGTTCGCAGGCAAGTTTCCGGCCACTGGCGCGCCGGACGCAGCGCGGGGCGGCGCATTCGGTGCCTGCGGGCCGTGAGGCGAGGCGCTTGATGGGACGGCGGCATTGCCGCACATCACCGCCACCACGACGCCCGTGGCCCAGTGTCCCGGGTTTGGCTCGTAGCCGCGGTTCGTCTTGACAATGACAATCGCGACGATGTCACCGGATATCTCGGGTCCGGTCTGTCGAACCGAGCTCGTCACGATCACCGCCATGAACTGAGGAAGTGGGCCATCCGGCGGCGGCGTGCTGTTGCCGGGCTCTGACGTCCAGGTCTGTCCGCAGGCTGGAATGTCGGGCTGGTCTGCATAACCCTTGAAGCTGCGCGGCGCGAGGCCGGCCGCAAGCGAGTTGTGCTGCGACCACTGCGAGCCCCAGAAGTTGACCGCGCTGCCGACAGTCGCGTTGTTGTTGCCGATGACGAAGCTCCCGCCTCCTGGGGCGAACGCGACCGTCCACGTCACTGTCGCCGAATTGGACGTCCTCGTGAAACCGACCGCGTTGGTGACCGACGCCTGAAGCGTGTCCGTGCCCGTGACGGAGCTCGAGTAGGAGAAGCTCGCGTGTCCGGAGTCGTCGGTGACTGCCGAACCCGACATGGTGGAGTTGGGGCCTGCCGTCACCTTGAACGCGACGGCAACGTCGCCGAGCCCGCCACCGCAGCCGTCCGTGAGAGCCGCCGTCACGCTTGCCGTCGTACCGACCGAGTCGGTCTGCGTTACCGGAGTGAGCGTCAGCGTCTCACCGGCGCAGGGCTTGTTGCCAATTCGCGTCCACTGCGTCGACTCATCGCTGTTCGAACAGACGCCCGGATCGATTCCGCCTGAATTGATGACCTGGCCCGAGTCGGCATAGCTCGAGGTCACGCCGTCGACGGCAACGTCGACGACCGGCACGATGCCATCCGGGATGCATGTTCCAACGTTCGGAATGTCAGAGCTGTCGAATGTCATCGGGTCTGGTCCCGTGCAACCCGCGGCCACGCCGCTGCCTCGCTGCGTCGTGATCAGTGCCGCACCGGGGGCCAGCGACACCGGATATTTCGGGCCGCTCCAGGTGTATGTGCAAGCGCCGATGTGGACGCTGAGCTGATCGACCGTCACGGCAACCGTGTTGTCGTTTCGAATGCGGATGGCGCCACCGTCGAAAGTGCATGCTGACTGCGGAGCGCAACCGTCGAACACGACGCCCGCGCCGCCGTTCCAGGGGTTCGGGAAATCCCCGCCCGCACGGGCGCTGTCGGCGTAACCGACGAAGACGCTGATCGCCGACGCGGCCTCGACCTGAGTTGCGGAGCTCAGGGTGAACGCCGCCACCGAACCCAACACCAGCGCGACTCCGCCCAACCCCGCCGGTCGCTTATGCCGTCCCGCCTTCCTCTCGGTGATCTCGCTCAGGTGCCTTCCCCCTCGCTGGAGCCGGACGAACGCGTGCCGGTCCAACCCTTGATCCGAATTTGCCGAGACTCAGTGCTAAACGGGCTTCGGATCGGATTCCTGTGCAAGGCCCGGCTTCGGTCGATCCCCCGCGCGATTCGGCTAGACGAGCTGGCCGCTCGCTATCAGCCGGTTCTTGCGCTCCTGCCGCGCCGTGACCTCGCGGATCACCATCACGCACAGCACGGCGGCCACGATCTGAACCGCGCCGCCGGCGACATCGAACACGGCGGCTATCGGACCGCTGAGGCGGCTTCCTATGTTCAGCACGAGGCTACCGCCCAGCCACGCCGCCCACCAGTAGCCGATGAGCGTCGGCGGCCGCAGCTGCCGCCGGCTGGGAAGGTCGAGCCACCGCCTCGAAGCATCGGCCCCGCGCCAGGCATCGAGCGTGCTCCACAGCGGATGGAACCAGTTGAGGATGGGAATGAAGCAGAAGACGACCGCACGGGCGGGTGACCATCTGGGATCGGGCGCTCCGAGAGACGGCATGTTGCGCACCACGCGGTGCAGCCACATGCAGAAGAAGACGATGGCTGCGATCTGTGTTCCGAGCCACACGACGAGCGTGACGAGCGACCAGAGACCGATGACTAGGCTCTGCGTGTCGTTCGGGTTCGACATCAGATCGATCAGCAGTCCGTCCACGATCAGACAAACGATGCCGGCGATGTTCGCGTAGAGCAGGATCGAGGCGATGCCGGCCCTCGAGGCGGCCGACTCGTACGGGGCCGCCATCGGCGGCGCCGCAGCCGGCCGGTACGGGTTCGGCACCCATTGCGTGCCATCCCACATCCAGTAACCGTCGGGCGAGATCTGGCCCGTCTGCTGCACGCGGTTAAGGTAATGACGTGGACTTCGATCTGAGCGCCGAAGAGAAGCAATTTCGAGACGAGGTCCGCGCGTGGTTGAAAGCCAACAAGCCGCCGGAAGACGGCGACGGCGACATGAAATCGTTCATCGAGAACCGGCGCCGGTGGCAGCGCAAGCTCTACGACGCCGGCTATGTCGGCATGACATGGCCGAAGGAGTACGGCGGGCGCGGCCGCAGCTTCATGGACCAGCTGATCTTCAACGACGAGATGATCCTCGCCCACGCACCCGAGCCGATCAACGTCATCGGGCTGGGCATGGGCGGACCGGTTGTGATCGCTCACGGCACCGAGGAGCAAAAGAAGCGCTACCTCCCGCCGCTTCTTTCAGGCGAGGAGATCTGGTGCCAGGGCTTCAGCGAGCCGAACGCGGGCAGCGACCTGTCGGGTCTGCAGACTCGCGCCGAGGACAAAGGTGACCACTACGTCGTCAACGGACAGAAGGTTTGGACAACGCTTGCGCATGTCGCCAGGTGGTGCATGCTCGTCGCCCGCGAACGCAAGGAATCAAACCCACGCGAAGGTTTGACCTACCTCCTCGTCGACATGGAAAGCCCAGGCATCGACGTCCGGCCACTCGTCCAGATCACCGGCGACGCCGAATTCAACGAGATCTTCTTCAAAGACGTCGTGGTGCCGAAGTCGCAGATCCTCGGCGAGGCAGGTAACGGCTGGGCGGTCGCGATGACGACGTTGCTGCACGAGCGCGGCACGCTGGGCCTCGCGCTTGCGACACGAGCGCAGATCACGGCGTCCGAGCTCGCCGAACGCGCGCGCAAGCTTGGCCGCGGATCCGATCCGCTCGTGCGCCAGAAGGTGGCGCAGCACACGATCGAGGCAAGGGCGCTCCAGCTCAACGGATACCGCGCGGTCACGGCGGTCAAGCGCAACGGCATCCCGGGACCAGAAGGCTCGATCCTCAAGCTGATGTGGTCCGAGCTCAACCAGCGGATGACGGAGACGGCGATGGACGTAGGCGGCCCCGGCTCGCAGGTCGGCGACGGCGACGGCTGGAAGTACCAGTTCCTGCGCGCGCGGGCGAACACGATCGAGGCCGGCACGTCCGAGGTGCTGCGCAACATCCTGGCCGAGCGGGTGCTCGGCCTGCCGCGGAGCCGCTAGCCGGCGCCAATCGCGGTCCCGTACGGCAGAATTGCCGGTCGTGAATGCGGCCGTCGACTCCCAGCGCGCACCATGGTCACTCTGGCTGGCGGCCGGGATGGCGTTCGTCGCCGGTCTGATGCCGTTCGTCCTGGGCGGCTCCTCGAGCCGTCTCGTGGGGGCGATCGTCCCATTCACGATCGGAGCGATCGGCTTTGCGGCCACTGCGGCGCTTCACAACCAGAGTCGAGGCACGGCTGGCCTTGTCTATTTCGTCGCCGGCCTGGCCATCGTCTACGGACTCATGTCGATGCTCTCGCTGCCCGTGCGTCTCGCCGCCCTGGG
The DNA here is from genome assembly GCA_035689585.1 of Candidatus Dormiibacterota bacterium. Lineage (GTDB taxonomy): Bacteria > Chloroflexota > Dormibacteria > Dormibacterales > Dormibacteraceae > 40CM-4-65-16. Next base: position 676 of record DASSLJ010000153.1, on the reverse strand, counting down.
CTCATGTCCGGTCGCGCCCGACCCTTGCACGAGTGGGCTGCCACGCGTGCTCAGCGGAGGCGAGAACAATGGCCTCGGCGCAGCGGCCGCGCTCGGGATCATTTCGTTGTTCGTCGGCTTCTTTGGGCTGGTGACGATCTACCGGCGCCATGTGCCCCCGGTGTTTACGCCGCCTGTCCGCAAGATCCCGCCGATGCCGCCGGCGCCGACCCCATCCCCCGATAGGCGCGCCAATCCGGAGGCCGCGGCCGTGAACACAGCCGATATCGCGGCCAAACCGGAGGAGCACGAGCCCGAGCTTCCCGCGCCCGAGGAGCTGCCGGAGCTCCCCGCCCACGAGTCGAGCACAAGCACCCCCTAGACTCTCGGTTCGTGGACTTCGCGTTCTCCGAAGAGCAGGAGATGCTCCGCCGCTCCGCGCGCGACTTTCTCGCCAAAGAGTCGAACCCGAAGGTCGTCCGCCGGCTCATGGAGAGTGAAGACGGTTACGACGCGGCCCTGTGGAAGAAGATCGCCGAGCTCGGGTGGACCGCGCTCGGGATTCCCGAGCAGTACGGCGGCGTCGGGACGTTTCTTGACCTCATCGTCGTGCTCGAGGAGGCCGGCCGAGCGCTCCTGCCCGGACCGTTCTTCTCGACGATGGGCCTTGCAGTGCCCGTGCTGATCGAGGCCGGGA
>DASSLJ010000152.1:0-24710 GCA_035689585.1 Candidatus Dormiibacterota bacterium | reverse complement strand
GGTGACGGTCGGCGCGCCGAACTTCTTCTCGAGCACCACGTTGCGGCCCTTGGGGCCGAGCGTGATGCGCACGGACTGGGCAACGGTGTCGATGCCCTTCTTCAGATGCTGTCGAGCATCTACGTCGAATGTGACTGTCTTTGCCATAGATTCCCCTCTTCTACTTCTTGTTGATTACTTCTTGCCGTTCGAAGCGACGACGGCGAGTACGTCCTTCTCGCTGACGATGAGGTACTCGATGTCGTCGACCTTGAACTCGTTGCCGGCGTACTTCGCGTACAGCACCTTGTCGCCGACTTTGAGCTCCATCGGCACCTTGGTGCCGTTGTCCAGGACCCGGCCTGTTCCGATTGCCTCGACGATGCCTTCCTGTGGCTTCTCCTTGGCGGTGTCCGGGATCACGATCCCGCTCTTGGTCTTCTCTTCCCGTTCGACCGGCTTTACCACCACACGGTCGCCCAACGGTCTCAGATTCATGTGCAGCCCTCCTCAGCTGAATAGACTTAGCACTCCCCAGCCGCGAGCGCTTAGCACTCTGGCAGGTCGACTGCTAAATAGTAATACCTACCGGAAGGGCGGTGCTAAACGTCCTCTTCCGTCTCTTCCGACGGCTTCGATTCCGCCGCTTTGATGACGCGCCGGGCGGTGTCGGCCTCGTCGTCTGGGACCATCAGCCGGGCTTCCGTGAGGTCGATCCCGACGCCGTAGGCGTTGTCTCCGAACACCTCGGGATGAAGTCCTTCAGCCTGGAGGGAAGCGGCGACGATCTCGGCCCGGATCCGCTCGCCTTTGAAGATCACCGTCCAGCCCTGCACGCCCATGGCTCAGTTCCAGCCTAACGACGGGTCGACGTCGGCGTCATGCCGCTCGGCGTGGAACCCGGCGGCCGCGATCATCGCCGCGTTGTCGGTGCAGAGCTCGAGCGGCGGCATCGTGAGGCGCGCACGGCCCGCGACGACCTCGGCGGCGCGGCCCCGGAGCAGCGTGTTCGCCGCCACACCGCCCGCGACCACCACCTCTTCGGACGGCCGATCGTCGAGCGCGGTGTTCAGCTTCTCGAGCAGCGACTCGACGACCGAGCGTTCAAACGCCGCCGCGAGGTCGGCGCGATCCTGTTCCGTGATCGACTCGCCGAGGTCACGAAGCCGGTAGAGCAGCGCCGTCTTCAACCCGCTGAAGCTGTATTCGAGCCCCGGCAGCGACGGTTGAGGAAGCGCCTGGCGTTTGGCGTCGCCTTTGCGCGCCAGCCGGTCGAGCGCCGGCCCACCTGGAAATCCCAGCCCGAGCATCCGCGCGGCCTTGTCGAATGCCTCGCCCGCGGCGTCATCGCGAGTGCGACCGATCACCTCGAAGCGCCCATGAGCCGGCATCCGCACGAGGTCGGAGTGGGCACCGCTGACCACGAGGCCGAGGAGCGGCGGCTTGAGGTCAGGCCGGCTCAGCATGGCCGCGTAGATGTGGCCCCATAGGTGATTGACGCCGGTCAGAGGCTTGTCCCACGCGGCAGCCAGGCCCTCTGCGACTCCGACCCCGACCAGCAAGCACCCGACCAGGCCGGGGCCTCGGGTCGCGGCCAGCAGATCAACGTCCGCCGGCTTTACGCCCGCTCTCTGGAATGCGAGGTCGATCAATCCCGGCAGCCGTTCGAGGTGGTCGCGGGCCGCGAGCTCCGGCACCACGCCGCCGAACTCCTTGTGCACGTCGACCTGGGAGTGGATGACGTTGCTCAATACGTTGCGGCCATTCTCGACGAGCGCGACCGAAGTCTCGTCGCAGGAGGTCTCGATCCCGAGAGTCAGCGCCACAGCCCCTCCGGCCGGCTTCGCCGGCCACCTCCCCACTGCGTGGGGAGGAAGTCGATTACCCCTCGCCCTTGGTCAGCAGGTCGCGGCGCAGGCCTTTGACCTCGGCCTCGATCCGCTCGAGGTTGGCCTCGAAGGCCTTGCGGAAACGTGGCGAGTGAATGGAGTCAGACCACATCACGATCGCGTCCTCGCCGTTGTCGGTGTAGTAGCCCTTGCGCCGCCCGATGACCTTGAACCCGAACCCTTCGTACATCTTCATCGCGTTGTCGTTCGTCGTCCGGACCTCGAGCGTCACCCACTTCGCGCCCATGTCGTACGCGGCCTGGACGAGGCCGGCGAAAAGGATCCGTCCGTAGCCGCGGTGCTGCAGGTCGTGACGGACTCCGATGGTCGTCACGTGTGCCTCGTCGTACATCCGCCACATCCCGCCGTAGCCGACGATCGTGGGGTCGAAGTCCGGAAGGCGATAGCTCGGCGGCCGTTCGACGGCGGCTTCCTGGCGCAGCACGACGTAATGAGCGCTCGCGCGCGAAGCCAGCTCGCGGTAGTAGGCGTTGCGCGGCCAGGGCGTCGCGAAGATCTCGCGCTCGATCTCCTGGACGGTGTTCACGTCGGCCTCGCGCATCAGCTCGAGCGAGAGCTGCTGCCGGATCTGGACCATCTCTAGCGCGGCGCGGAGAACGCGGTCATGTATTCGATCTCGAGACTACCATAGGAAACTTCGCGCGCCTTCTCGACCAGCAGCGCGGCTGCGTCGACGAAACGCCGGAGCTGGTTTTCCGGCTGGAACCGGTGACCCGCGCCGATGAGAGAGTCGCGTTTTTCGACCCTTCCCACCAGCGCGTGGTCGGTCGGGATCTCCACGGGCGTGCCGGCCGCCGTGACGCCGTCGGGGGTCCGGAAGTAGAACCGTCCGCGGCCCGCATCGACGATGGCCGTGACGGCGTCGTCGCTGCGCGCCGCCTGGAGCTCGAGCGTCCCAAGGGGCACGATCGGAATCCGCCGGCCCATGGCCAGGCCGAGCGCGAACGCCACGCCGACGCGAAGGCCGGTGAACGAACCAGGGCCGTTGACGACCGCGACCTTGGTCAGGCGCTCGTCTCGGGCCGCCTCTCGAAGCTTTGCGCGCAGCTCAGAGCTTCGTGAGGGGACGAACACCTCGGTTCGCTCGCCGTTCAGCGTTGCGATCGCAGCTGTCGCGGCCGACGTGTCAATGACCAAGATCATTTTTCGTCCGGATCAGGCGGCGATCACCGCCAAGGTGCTCGATCTCGATGACCGCCGCACCCTCGACCTCGAGCCGGTCGCCCCACTCGACCACGAGCGCGCCCTGGTCGGATAGCTCGTCCAGGCCCAGGTCGCGAAGCTCGGTGGTGTTCTCGACGCGATACAGGTCGACGTGAGCCAGCTGCACGCGTCCTGGATAGATGCGCACCAGCTGAAACGTCGGGCTCGCGACGTTGGACTCCGACCCTGTCCCCCGAGCCACGCCGCGAACGAACGTCGTCTTGCCGGCGCCGAGCTCACCGACCAAAAGCACGACGTCCCGTGGCTGAAGCCGCTCGCCGAGCAGCATGCCCGCGCGTTCGGTCTCGGCGGGCGAGCCCGAGATGAGGTCAGGCAAAGTGGTCGAAGCCACTGCCGCGCAGTGCGATCTCGGCGCCCCTCGCATCGATCACGCGGATGGACGTGTCCTCGGTCAGCTTTCCGATCGCCTGCAGCCCGGCTTTGCGCAGAACGTCCTCGGGTCCCACGCAGACGAGCTCCGCCTCCTCCCCGCTCGTCAACGCGTCCTCGATCGAAGCGCCCGCCGCGCGCGGCACGTCCTCGCCCCAGACCACGCATCCCACGCCGGCCATGGCCTGGAACTTCTCCATCTCGCGCACGAGGCCGTCGGAGACGTCGCCGCAGCACAGGCCGAGCGCGTTGAGGCGCCGGCCTTCTTCAACTAGCGGCACAAATCGAAACGCACGACGCTCGCGCAACGCGACCGCCGCCTGACCCAGGGGGCCGGTGATCGCGACCGCCCATCCGGGTTGGGCCTGGGAGCGCGCCAGCGGCAAGGTGGTCGTTCGCCCCGTGACCGTCAGTGAGATCACGGCCGGTCCGTCGATCGCGTTGAGGTCGCCGCCCTCGATCGAGAGATGGAAGCGCTGCGCCAGCTCCTTCATCCCGCGGTAGATGCCCTCGAGACGCTCGACAGGCCAGCTCTTTGGGATCGCGAGTGAAGCCACCGCCCAGGCGGGGGAGGCACCCTTGGCGGCCAGGTCGCCGAGGGCGAGGGCTAGCGAGCGCCAGCCGGCGTCCTCCGCGCTCATCCAGGCGAAATCGAAGTGGACGCCCTCGACGAACATGTCGGCGCTGACAACGACAAAGCCGGTCGCATCGGCGATGACCGCGGCGTCGTCACCGCCGGCACCCGCGGACACGAACGGCTTGAGGCGCGCGATCAGGCCGAGCTCACCGACCCCGCCGACGTTCATTCAGCGGACCGCTGCAGCGGTGATCGACGGATCTTCGGCGCCCATGCAGCCCATCTGCGTCGTTGCCTCCTGTGCTCCTCGCTCATGCATTCGCGATTTGATCGCTGCGGTGCTCGTCGGCGCCTAGCAGCTGGGCCGCCTGTGCACCGAATCTCTCGCCGACCCGGCTTCATCGGTCCGCAGCGTCCAGCATGGCACGCAGCTTGCGCGTGGCCTGTTCGGGATCGGATGCATCGGCAACCGCCCGGATGACGCAAACCCGACGGAGGCCGGCCGCCATCACGTGATCGATGTTGGTCGCGTCGATGCCGCCGATCGCGAAAACCGGCACCTCGACGGTATTTGCGATGGCAGCGATGCCATCCGGTCCGAGGACCTTCTTCTCGGCCTTGATCGGCGTCGCAAACGCCGGACCGCTCCCCAGATAGTCGGCGCCCGCGGCGACCGCCTCACGAGCCCGTTCCGGCGTCGAGGCCGACGCGCCGACGAGCAATCGGTCGCCAGCGACCCGCCGCGCGGCAGCGATCGAGAGATCGTCGGGACCGAGATGCGCGCCGTCGGCTTCGCTGAGCATGGCGATGTCGACGTGGTCGTTGACGATCAACAGCGTGCCGGTCAACAAACCGCGCAGTTGGCGCGCAAGCTCGAGCAGTTCACCGCGCGGCATCGTTTTGTGCCGCAGCTGGACGACGTCCGCACCACCGCGCGCGGCTGCGGTCGCGACCTCGATGACGCGCTCCGCCGGCGCGTCCGGCGTGATGACGTAAAGCCGCGCGAGCTCTAGCTGAGGATTTCTCGAAGCTTGTCTCGAAACGCTTTCGGCGCCGTGTCGCAGTCGCACGAGTGCTTGACGACGCGCTTCAGGTGCTCCTGAAACTCGTAGTGATCCATGCAGTCGGGGCAGCCTTCGAGGTGGAGTTGAACCTCGAGCGCCTCCGTGTTGGTCAGCTCTCTGTCGACGTAGCGGTCGAGCTTGTCAGCACACTCTTGACACTTCATGTCTGTGGCACCTGTTGTGTTTCGCCGCCGGCGTGGACGATACCTGATTCGACGGCATAGTCATAGAGGGATTTTTGGAGCTGCTGTCGTGCCCGGTGTAGACGCGACATCACGGTCCCGATCGGCACGCCCAGCGTGTCGGCGGCGTCCTTGTAGGAGAAGCCTTCGACGTCGACCAGGAGCACGACCTCACGATGGAGCGGCGGCAGCTTGTCGACCGCTGCGACCACCTCGGAGGCCGCGATTCGGTCGAGCACGTCCGACTCGGGCTTGGCGCCCTCATCGCGAAGCTTCTCGTAAAGCACGAAGTCGCCCGTGTCGTCCAGGCTCACGTCCTCTTTACGTGCGCCTTTGAAGCGGTCCCAGAAGAGGTTGCGCATGATGGCGAACAACCAAGCCTTCATGTTTGTCCCGGCCTGGTAGCTGTGCTGGTAGCGGAGGGCCCGAAGATAAGCCTCCTGGACGAGGTCCTGCGCCGCGTCCGGGTCGTGCGTCAATCGGAGCGCACCCCTGTAGAGCGTGTCGAGATGAGTCAGAGCCTCTTCCGCGAAGGCGGTTTCGGCGGCGGGTTCCGCCATCAGTAGAGCCAGTTTAGGATCACCTGCCTTCACCCCATAGAAAGTTGCATAGCCGCCGGGCTATTCCCGCCGTGCGTTGCAGTTACGGGCGCGTACCGTGAGCACGGGCTTGGCGTGATGTTCCGGTCGTTCGTTTTGAGCTGCTTGCTGATCGTCGCAACCACTCAGGCCGTCGAGGCGCGCGCCGTGCCGGCGCCCGGTCCCGTCGGCCCATGCAGCCGGACAATCGATGTCAACTTGACCGCCCAGCAGCTGGTCGCGAGAGAGTGCGCTCGCATCTTCGTCTCCACTCCGATCACGTCGGGGCGGCCCGGCCTGCGCACGCCGACCGGAGCATTTGCGGTCATGCTCAAAGAGCAAGACGTGACGTTCTTCAGCCCATGGCCGCAAGGCGATCCGAATTACTACCCGCCGATGCCGGTGGCGTATGCGATGCAGTTCCTGGACGGCGGATACTTCCTCCACACCGACGCCGACGAGCCACTGACGGCATTCGGGACGGGTTCGGAGGATGGGCCGTACGCGTCGCACGGCTGTGTGCACGTCCCGATGGCGGTGATGGATCGGCTCTACGCATGGGCGGCCGACGGCACCGCGGTCGTGATCCACTACTGATCCCCTTCCCTCTTCCCACCTCCGGAGGTGTCGTGGCCGCCGCGGCGCCCGGCCGCGGACCCGGTTTTTGGGCGGGCGCATCGAGCGCGACCGTCGACGCCGACGGCACGTTCGTGGTCGCATTCCGAGTGCGCCGGCCTGAACAGCGTGGTGGAGAAATCGTCGTGGCACGCTCCGCCTACGGCGAGCGATTGACCCCGCTCGCGCAGCTGGACAAGGAGCGATTCGGCGCCGAATCGCTCGAGCGTCCAGCGCTGGTGCGAGCCGGCGATGGGCGCTGGCGCCTCTACGTCTCTTGTGCGACGCCCGGGACCAAGCACTGGCGCATCGACCTCGTGGAGGCGACTCGGCCCGAAGAGCTCGACGCGGCCAAGTCCATCACCGTCTTCCCGGGCGATTCGCAGACCGGAGTCAAGGATCCGGTGATCCGATACGTCGACGGCAAGTGGAACGCATGGATCTGCTGTCACCCTCTCGACGTCCGTGGTGAGGAAGACCGCATGAGGACCGCGTACGCGACCAGCACCGATGGCGTGGCGTGGAGCTGGCATGGAACGGTGCTCACCGGCCGCCCCGGCACGTGGGATGCCCGGGGTGCGCGCGTCACCGCAGTCCTCGCCGATGGCCGTGCGGCGTACGACGGACGGGCGACCAAAGAGGAGAACTTCTCGGAGCGGACAGGCCTGGCGCGACGCGGTTCAGGTCGGGATCAACTTGTCGCGACGAATGAGGAGCCGGTGTCGAGCGCACGCTACCTCGATGTTCTCGAACTTCCAAATGGCGAATTCCGGATCTGGTATGAATCTCCGCTCCCTGACGGAAGCCACGAGCTGCGCACCGAGCTGGTCACTACTTAGACTGCCCGTCGTGGGTCCTCATCCCGAGCTGGCAGAGCTGTCCGCAATGCAGCTCGCGCAGAAGCTCGCGAGCAAGGAGCTGACGTCGGTCGAGCTCGCGCAGATGAGCCTCGAGCGCATCGAGAAACTGGATGCCGTGACGCGCAGCGTGATCGAGGTCAATCCGGACGCGCTGGCCATCGCGCGGCGCGCGGACGCCGAACGCAGACGCGGCGTTACCCGAGGACCGCTGCATGGCCTGCCGTTGATCGTCAAGGACAACATCGACACGGGCGATCGCATGCTGACCACCGCCGGCTCGCTCGCGATGACCGGTGCACCCGCGCCGAAAGATGCGCCGCTCGTCGCGCAGCTGCGCCGCGCCGGAGCGGTGCTCATCGGCAAGGCAAACCTGAGCGAATGGGCGAATATCCGATCCAGCCGCTCGAGCTCGGGCTGGAGCGGTCGCGGCCGCCAGACGAGGAATCCGCATGTCCTCGACCGGACGCCGAGCGGATCGAGCTCGGGTTCAGGAGTCGCGGCCGCCGCCGGCTACGCCGCGATCACGATCGGCACGGAGACGGACGGTTCGATCATCAGCCCCTCCAACGCCAGCGGCATCGTGGGCATCAAGCCGGGTGTCGGGGTGGTCAGCGGGCGCGGGATCATCCCCATCAGCCACGTCCAGGACTCCGCCGGGCCGATGTGTCGGACTGTGCAGGACGCCGCCGCCGTCCTCGGCGTGATCGCCCAGCGACCGGTCGATTACAGGCGCAGCCTCAAGAAGGACGCTCTGCGCGGCAAGCGGCTTGGGGTCCTGCGCAAGCCCTTCACCGGATACTCGGAGCACACCGACCGCTGTTACGAGCAGGCCCTTGCCGCCCTCAAAGGCTGCGGCGCGGTACTCGTCGAGGTCGATTTTCCGAGCGCGCAGGCGCTGCGCGACGCCGGCACGGAGTTTGACGCGCTACTGCACGAGCTCAAAGCGGATCTGAACGCTTACCTTCGCGGCCGCCGCGGCCTCGCGGTGCGGACGCTCGCCGACATCATCCGGTGGAACAGGGCGCACGCGGACGAGGAGATGCCGTATTTCCAGCAGGAGAACTTCGAGCGGGCGCAGACCACGCGCGGACTGAACGGCCCGAAATATCGCGAGATGCGCGATCAGCTGACGCGCCTCGCGAGGAAAGATGGCATCGACCGCGTCCTGCGCGAGCACCGTCTCGCGGCGCTGGTTGCGCCGAGCGGTCCGCCGGCGGCTGTCATCGACGAGGTCGCCGGTGAGAAGCACCTCGGCGGCAGCACCCAGCCCTCGGCGGTTGCGGGCTACCCGATCATCACCGTTCCAGCGGGCTCGGCCTTCGGCCTTCCGATCGGCTTGAGCATATTCGCGGGCTCTGGTTCGGAGGGACGGCTCCTCGGATTCGCGTACGCATTCGAGCAGGCGACGATGGCGCGGCTCGTGCCGAGATTCCTGCCGGCGCTCAACCTGCCGTGAACCGCGCGCAAAAGCTGCGCGTGCTCCAGGTCGGACTCGGTGACTGGGGACGCGATTGGGCCTGGCGCATCAACCCGACGGTCGATCAGGTCGAGGTCGTCGGTTACGTCGATTCCGATCCGGCCGCGTTCGAGCTGCTCCAGCGCAAGCTGCCCAGCTCCGAGGGACAAACGTTCACAGCGTTCAGTACGGCGCTCGCCAAGACGAAGCCCGATGCTGTCCTCGTCACGACCACGCTCGCGAGTCATGCCGCATTGATCGCGGCATCGCTCGAGGCGGGATTGCACGTGCTGGTCGAGAAGCCGTTCGCCGAGACGCTGGATTCGGCCATGGAGCTCGTCGCGCTTGCTGCTTCGAAGCGGCGGGTGCTGATGGTCAGCCAGAACTATCGATTCTTTCCGGCGCCGCGTGCAGTGGTGACGCTCATGCGAGACGGTGAGCTCGGCGAGCTCTATGCCGTATCGATTGATTTCCGTCGCAACAGCGCATCGCCGCCGCGAACGCGATGGCGGCAGCACTGGGACCCGCAGCCGCTGCTCGTGGACATGTCCGTCCATCACTTCGATCTTTTGCGATTCCTCTTCGGGCGTGAGCCCGATCGCATGTCGTGCGTGACCGCGGGCGTCGGCCGCGGAGGGTTCGACGGACCGCCGATGGCGTTCGCATCGATCGCCTTCGGCGATGTGCCGGTGAGCTATCGAGGGAGCTGGATCAGCTCCGGACCGTTCACGGCCTGGGCGGGCGAGTGGGTGATGGAGTTCGAGCAAGGACAGGTCACATGGACGAGCCGCGGGGATGAGGGTGCCGTGAACGACCGTGTCGCCATACGCCGGCGCGGTGGCCAGGCCCGCAGCATCAAACTGCCGGAGTTCTCCCGCGTCGATCGCGCCGGCACGCTGACGGAATTTGCGGCCGCCATTCGCGACGAGAGGGAGCCCGAGACGTCCGGACGCGACAACCTGGGCACCATGGCGATGGTCGGGGCCGCGGTCGAGTCAGCGCCCGGAGGCGACTGGGTTCGGGTTTCTTCGGTTCGGGACTAGCAGCCGACCCAGCCGAAGAGCTGCTGGATCTTGATCCGATCGAACCCTCGCACGAACGCGTTGTTGCCGAAGCGCAGCATCGGGAGATGGTCCCCGTCGAGCTGCTCCCACTCGCGCGCAGCCGCGTCGTCGCGGTTCACGGCGCGGAACTCGAACTCGATGCCCAGCTCGTTGAGGCAGTCGGCCATCGCCCTCGACTCAGAGCATTCAGTGGAGCCGTAGATCACCGCCTGGGTGTTTCCCATTCCGCACAAGTAAACGCGCAAGTGCCCCGATAGAGCCAATCAATTGTTTTGATCGGTTCCATAAGAGGAGCCAATGTGGCCGGACGGCGTTAGACTCCTCCATGGGTCGAACGTGCGTTCGGAGCGACTGGTGGTGGGCGGCGGGGCGCGCGCAGTGGTGCAGCGCCGGTCGGGCGGAGCCTGCGAGGGCTGCGGGCTCGCGTGGCCGTGGGCGCTTTACCTCTTCCTAGTCGATCAGGCCGGGCCCGCCAAAGCGTCCAACCTGCGCGCGCTGTGCTGGAAGTGCTCGGCAGCGAGCAATGGAGCTTTCGCTCCGCTCGTGCCGGAGCCGACGCTTCGCGAAAGGCTGCGCACCGCGAACAATCTCCGCACCGGCGCCATCAAGCTCACACCTTCACGCCGGCTTCGGCTCATCGCCGAGCGCGGCGGGTGCTGCGAGATCTGCGGAGTGCCGGGTGAAGAGCGCCAGCTGCAGGTCCATCACCGGCTGGCCGTGCTCCGGGGTGGTGATGATTCGGAGGGCAACCTGCTCGTCCTTTGCTTTGCGTGCCACCACCACCTGCAGCCGTGCGCGCGCGGGTGCGGACGGTGGACGAAAAAGCCCAACACTGTTTGCCGCCATTGCTGGACGGAGGAGAGACTTAGCGAACTTCAGTTGGAGTGGCGGCGTTCGACGCGCGAACCGATCGACGTCAGGACCTCGTAGCTGATCGTCCCCGACCACTCGGCGACCTCTTCGGCCGTGATCACCTGGTCGCCGTCGCGGCCGATCAGCGTCGCGACATCACCGACGTGAACGCCCGGCACGTCCGTCACGTCGAGCGTGATCGCATCCATACTGACCATGCCGATGAGCGGCGCGCGGCATCCCCGAACGAGAACGTGTCCGCGATTGGCGCGCGCGCGGTGCACGCCGTCGGCGTAACCGATCGCCACGGTGGCCACTCGAGCCGGGCCGGATGCGCGCCACAGCGATCCGTATCCGACGGTCGCGCCCTTCTCGACCGACTTGACGTGCGTGACCACCGCCCGCAGCGACAGCGCCGGCTTCGTGCCCGGCCACTCGCATCCGTAGACGGAGATTCCGCATCGCACCGCGTCGAGAGCAAAGTCGGGGTGATTCAATGCCCCGGCGGAATTGCACGCGTGACGCATTCCCGGCGCAACGTCGAATCGCGACACCACGTCGAGGAACATCTCGAACTGCTTGCGCGTCATCACGTTGTCTTTTTCGGCGGACGCAAAATGCGTCCACGTGCCCGCAAGGCGCGTGCCTCGCGACTCGTCTATCAGCTGCGCTAGCGCCGGTGCGTCCTCCGGTGCGCAGCCGAACCGGCCCATGCCGGTGTCGACTTTCAGATGAACCGGCACCGCGGGACTCGATCCAGCCATAGCTTCGGCCAGCTCGCGACCGGACACCGCGACGCTGCATCCCGATGACGCGATCGCGCTCGCGTGGGATGGAAGCAGGCCACCCATCACGAGGATGTGCTCATGGTCGACCAGGCCGCGGATTTGCGCGGCCTCTTCCAGCGTCGCCACGGCAAGCCGCGTCGCGCCGCCCTCGAGCGCCGCGTGCGCCACCGGTACCGCGCCGTGCCCGTAACCGTTGGCCTTCACGACCGCGAACAGCTCGGTGCCGCGCGGCAGGTGATGCAGGATCCGGTCACAGTTCGCGCTGATCGCGCCGAGATCGATCTCGGCCCAGCGTAAAGCCGTGCTCAGAGCCCGCCCTGTCGCAGCACGTTCATCACGAGCGGGATCTCGGGCAGCAAGTCGCCCGCCAGCAGGCCCGAGTCACCGATGCGCTCCGCGATGCGCCTGCCCGCAGCAGCGTGGATGTAGACGCCGGTCGCAGCCGCCGTGAACGGGTCCGAACCCTGAGAGATCAGCCCGCCGATGATGCCCGAGAGCACGTCGCCCGTGCCGCCACTGGCGAGCGCCGGCACCTCGTGCGGATCCTCGCTGATGCGGCCGTCGGGGTGCGCCACCACCGTGTGCGCGCCCTTCAGCACCACGATCGCTCCCCAATCCTTCGCGGCTTTGCGTGCCGCAGTCGTGCGGTCGGCGTTGATGGCGTCGGCCGTCTTGCCGGTCAGCCGCGCGAGCTCGCCCGGATGCGGCGTCAGGACGCGCGTTTTGCCGAGCTTGCCCTTGACGCGCGGCGAGTCGGCGAGCGCATTCAACCCGTCGGCGTCGATGACGAGCGGGCACTTTGCGTGCTGGGCGAGATCGATGACGAGCCGCCAGGTCGAGCTGTCGCGCCCGAGGCCCGGGCCGATGATGCCCACCTCGGCCCCCGCGAGCTGGCCGAGGATCGAGTTGTAGGCCGCGTGGCCGACCGCGCCCGGAGCGACCTCCGGCACCGGCGTCGCCATCACCTCGGTGCACTTCGCGGCGAGGATCGGATAGATCGTGTCGGCGACCAGCAGGCGTACGAGGCCGGCACCGGTGCGTGCGGCAGCCGTCGACGTCAGATAGGCGGCCCCCGTGAGCCCGAGGCTGCCCGCGAGCACGATTGCCGTGCCGAACGTGCCCTTGTGCGCGTCCTTCGGGCGCGCTGGGATCACGACCGCGTCGGGAGCCGGAAGCAGCTGCGGCGCGCCGTCGGGCATCGCGAGATGCGCGGTCGCGACGGCGAGCCGGCTGTGGTGGGTGATGCTGACCTCTACCTGCGCGCCGCGGTCGTCGCCGAGCAGCCGCGTCCGCGGGGCGCCGTTGGGACCGGGAAGAACCTCGATCCGCCGGCGCGGGAAGCAGATGCCGGTGCCGTCGAAGCACTTGATGACCGCCTCCTTGGCGGCCCATCTCCCGGCGAGACGCTCGTCGTTGCCTCGGCAGTAGGCAAGCTCGGCGGGCGTGTAGACCTTGTCGAGGAACCCCTGGCCTGAGCGCTTTACCGCAAGCGCGATCCGGTCAACCGAGACGGCGTCGACCCCGATGCGCTGCACGCGCCAATTATTCGACGGTTACTGACTTGGCGAGGTTCCTGGGCTGGTCGACGTCCTGGCCGAGCTTGACGCCGATGTGGTACGCGAACAGCTGCAGCATGACGGTGTTGAGGATGACGGACGCAGCCTCCTCCACCTTCGGCATGACGAAAAGATCGGTGGCGACACCATCGAGCGAGTGGTCTCCCTCGGTGACGAGAGCGAGGACGGGCGCGTTGCGCGCGACCATCTCGTGGACGTTGCTGACCATCTTCTCCGCCGTCGAGCTGGCCGTGCACACGGCCACGACCGGGAAATCCTGGTCGAGCAGCGCTATCGGGCCGTGCTTCAGAAAACCGCCCGAGGTTCCTTCGGCGTGAACGTAGGAGATCTCCTTCAGCTTGAGCGCGCCTTCCGCCGCGACCGGAAAACCGAGACCGCGCCCCGTATACATGAAATTGCTGTAGCGGCTGTACTTCTCCGCAAGCCGCTCGATCTCCTTGTCGCGCCCGAGCATCTGGCGCACCTGATCCGGGAGCGCGCGAAGTGATTCGACGACCTCTTGCCGGCGCTCGAGAGACATCCTTCCTTTGGCGCTGGCAAGGCGAAGCGCGAGCAGGTAAAGGCTCACGATGTGCGCGAGCAGGGTCTTGGTCGACGCGACGCCGATCTCCGGACCTGCGTGCAGGTAGATCGCTCCGTCTGCGTCGCGCGCGGCGGTGCTGGCGATGACGTTCGTGACGGCCACGCTCAACGACCCGCGCTGTTCCGCCTGCTGCAGCGCAACGAGCGTGTCGGCCGTCTCGCCGGACTGAGTGATGACGACGTTGAGCGTGTCCTTTCCCACGGTCGGGCGCCGGTAACGAAACTCCGAGGCGTCTTCCGCGCGCGCGGGGAGGCCGACCCAGTCCTCGATGACGTACTCGCCGATCATCGCGGCGTGCAGCGACGTGCCCATGCCCAGTAGCAGGACATCCTTGATCTGCTGAAGCTTCTTGTCCGGGATGTCGAACTCGCGGAACGAGACCACGCCGTCGTCGGAAAGACGGCCACGCATGGCGTTCGCGACGGCTTCGGCCGACTCGTGGATCTCCTTCAGCATGAAGTGCGGGTACCCGCCCTTCTGCGCCTGCTCGACGTCCCAGTCGACGTGCACGATCTTCGACTTCACGGTCACGCCGTCGAGCGTTGAAACTTCCGGCCCAAGCGGGGTCACCGCGGCGACCTCGCCTTCTCCGAGCACGAGCACCCGCTTGGTGTACGGGATGATCGCGGTGATGTCCGAGGCGACGTAGTACTCCTTGTCACCGAGCCCCACGACCAGCGGGGCGTTGAGCCGCGCACCGACGAGAAGCTCGGGATCGTCGCTCGAGAACATCGCGAACGCGTAGGCGCCGCGAATCCTCTTCAGAGCCTTGCGCACCGCGGCCAGAAAGTCGCCGTTGTAGTACTTCTCGATGAGGTGCGGCACGACCTCGGTGTCGGTGTCGGACGGAAACTCGTGACCCTCCGCCTCGAGCTCGGCTTTCAGCTCGGCGAAGTTCTCGATGATCCCGTTGTGGACGACGAAGATCTTTCCGTTGCAGTCCGTGTGCGGGTGGGCGTTGATGTACGTCGGCTTGCCGTGGGTCGCCCATCGGGTGTGCCCGATGCCGAGATTGCCCGACGGCATGTTGGCTTCGAGCTTCTGGATCAGCGTGTCGACCTTGGCCTCGGACTTGGTCACGCTGGTGCGGATCGCGTCGCCGTTCTTGGGCAGCTCGAGGACCGCCACCCCGGCCGAGTCGTAGCCCCGGTATTCGAGCCTCTTCAGGCTCTCCATGAGGATCGGGGTCGCCTCGCGGTCACCGAGATAGCCGATGATTCCGCACATTTCTTTACCTCTTCTAGAAGTTCCGGCGACGTGTTTCTACCTGTCTGCTAAGACGTTGAAACGGCGGCGAAGGCGGTCAGGTTACTCCTACGGCGTGGAGCTTGGCGATACCGCCGGGTTCGGCGAGATCGAGTACTTGATCGTGGCGTTCGCAACCGAGCCTGTAACCCCGTCCGGATAGGGGATCGCCACCTGGGTGGTGTAGTCGGCCGTCTTGCCGGTCAGGTCGATCGCGGGCAGGGTGATGCTGCGGTATCTGCCGATGGTCGTGGGGTCTCCGGTGATCGTCACGGTGAGCGGCGTGATCGTGACGGCCGTGACGCGGTAACCGTTCGCGGGCGGATGGCTTGGCGGAGAGTCGAGGAGCACGATCGTGCTGCTGTTCGACCCCGGTACCGCCTCGATGTGGATCGACGCGGCGAGCGTGTCAAGGCTTGCGCATGGCTCGGTCCGGCAGGTGGTCAGATCAACCTGCCCATTGATGTTGCTGAGCTGGATCGTCTGGTTAGGTGAGTCGATCGAGCTGAGGTTGACGGCGCCTGGATACGTGACGGTGGCGGCCATGTTCTTCAGCCAGCCCGCCGGGCCGCTGAAGTGGACGACGCACGGCGAATTGGGGCACGATGCGGAGGTCTTCGTAATGCTCCATCCGGGTGCGGCGTGCGCGCTTACCTGGACCTGGAGATCTTTGCCTTGAACATAAGTGTCGATGGTGACGTTGATCGGAGGCGGGTTCTGCACGATCAGGGCAGTGATGGTCGATTTCGCAACGACGTTCAACTTCACGTTGCTCCCCGGCTTCGCATGCGAGACATCAACCGTCGCGGTGAAGCACGAGCAGTTCTTCGCCTGCTGGATCTCGTCCGCCGTCCCTGAATAGGTGACGTTGACAGTGTTGGGTGGGCTGATCAGGATCAAGCTCGACGGGATGTTGTAACCGAGCTGGACTTTCTGGGAGTCGGAGGTCGGCGGGTTCTGCGAGAACGCCACCGCGCCGAGCATCAGCACCGCCAGGCCGGCGGCGAGCAGCTTCAGCCTCCAGTCCTCGGTGATGATCCGCCAGCTCATTTCCTGATCCTGAAGCGCGAAAGGCCGTTGCCGTTGGGCGATTGGACCTTCAGCGCGATCCGTCGTCGGAGGGAATCGGCGTCGAGGTTGCGGCTGATCTTCCCGTCTTCTATCACCGAGATATTTCCGGTCTCCTCCGAAACTACGAGGACGAGGGCATCAGACGCCATCGAGAGACCAAGCGCGGCGCGGTGCCTCGTGCCGAGCCGTTCGCGCACGCTCGAGTCCTCCGGCAGTGGAAGCAGACAGCCGGCGGCAACGATGCGATCACCCCGGACTATGACAGCGCCGTCATGGAGCGGCGAGTTGGGATAGAAGATCGACTGGAGCATCTCGGCCGAGATCTCCCCGTTGATGCGCACGCCCGTGGCGGCGTAGTCCTCGAGGCCGACCTCGCGCTCGAACGCGATTAGCGCGCCGGTTCGCTTGGTGCTGAACCGCTCGGCCGCACGTATCGCCTCGGAGATGGCCTGGTTGTACTGACGGGCGTTGAACCTCGACAGCGGCCGCCCGATGTGCCCGATGCGACCAAGCTGGTCCATCGCGCGCCTGAGCTCGGGCTGAAAGATCAGGAGGATTGCGATCACGATGTACAGCGTCGCGTTTCGGAACAACCACGAAAGCAGGATGAGGTTGAGGCTCGTGGACACGACGCCGAGCACGGCAAGCAGGATCAGGCCCACGACGATCTGCGTGCCCTGCGTCCCGCGCAGCAGCCGCAAGAGTTGATAGAGCACAAACGCAACCACAGCGACGTCGACGATCTCGATGATCCCGAGGTGCCGGACGACCTCGACGAGCTGGAGCACGAAGTTGTTGAGAGCGCTCAACGGGTGAACAGCTCCGACATGAGCGCCATCTGCGCGTAGAGCCGGTTCTCCGCCTGCTGAAACACGACCGAGCGGTTGCCGTCGATGACCTCGTCCGTCACCTCTTCCCCACGATGCGCGGGCAGGCAGTGCATGAACACCGCCTTCGGTGCGCGGTCCATCACACGCTGGTTGACCTGGTAAGGGCCGAACGCTTTCTGGCGGGTGATGCGCTCGTCTTCCTGGCCCATCGATGCCCAGACGTCGGTGTAGATCACTGATGCGTTCTCCAGGGCGGCGATCTCGTCGGCGAGCACGACCTGGTGAGAGTTGGAGCTGATGCTACGAGCCCGGTCGAGCACGCTTTGCTGCGGGTGATAGCCCGGGGGGCTGATGATCTTGAGCTCGAAACCCGTGAGCGCCGAGGCTTCGATCAAAGAATTGGCGATGTTGTTCCCGTCGCCGATGTAGACGATCTGCTGCTCCGACAGCTCACCTTTCAACTCCTCGATCGTCATGAGGTCGGCCAGCACCTGACACGGGTGCGATCGATCGGTGAGGGCGTTGATCACCGGCTTGTCGGAAGCGTTCGCGAGCTGAAGGAGATCGGCGTGTGACCGAAGCCGGGCAACAACCCCGTCGACGTAGCGGTCCAGGACCTTGGCGGCGTCGGTGACCGATTCCCGGAAGCCGAGCTGCACGTCCTGACCGGTGAGGGTCGTGATGCTGCCCCCCAGGCGGGCGATCCCCACCTCGAAGCTGACCCTCGTCCGGTGCGACGGCCGCTGAAAGAGCATGGCGACATGCCGCCCTTCGAGCGGCTTTTCCCGCCACCGACCGGCTTTGATCTGGTGGCCGAGGTCCAGGATGCGACGCAGCTGGATGGCCTCCAGATCTGCAAGGTCGATGAAGTCGCGGCCCTTCAGGGAATTCACTGGCGAGATCATGATCGCCTTATCCGGCCGGCGGGGTTAAAGACGCGGTTCGGTGAGCTCTCCCGCGACGACCGGCGAGACCACGAGGTCGCGCAGGGAGTCGAACTCGGGCAGCCGCGCCCGCAGCTTTGGACTGTCTCTCAGCCTCAGGATCAGGTCGCGGCAGGCGGACGGCTCGAGCCCGAATGCCGCCGGTTTGAAGCTGAGGGGCGGCTCGTTGCGGAACCGGATCGTGAGCCGATCGGTGAGCCTGACGTGCGGCCACGACGTCTCTTCGGCCAGCGTCACGGTTTCCATCGCGGCCCACACGGCGCGCATCTCGTGGCGGCCGTTGATGACGAGGATTCGGTCACGGAAGAAGGCCAGCTTTGCGGGCGGCCACCCTCGGAGGTTCCATCCCGCCCACACCGCGATCAGCAATCCGCCTAGCCCGCCCACCGCAAACGCGACCCCGGCCACCTCCTCGCCGCTGAGGCCGGCTGCGACGATGGCCAGAGATCCGAAGACGGCCGCGGCCACGAGACCAGCGATCGCCAGCGTTACGATCGAGCGGCTCGATCGAACGTAAATCAAGCTCGCCCCACCACCACCGAGTAGTGTATTCCCGAGAGTGGAGAGGGACATCAAAGCCGAGCGGGCCGCGATGGACGAGGCTGCGCGTGGGAAGACGGTCCTGACGAATTTCGAGGAGACGTGCCTGGCAATCCCAGACCAGGTCGCGCACAGCTGGAAGGATGCGTCTGGCAACTGGCAAACCCGAACATGGTCGCAATATCGCGCCGAGGTGCGCAAAGCCACCGCAGGCCTGAAGGCCCTCGGATTCAAGCCCGGCGAATTTGCGGTGATCATGTCGCGCAACCGTCCCGAGCACCTGATCGCGGACCTTGCCGTCTTGCATGCGCGAGGCACGCCGGTCAGCCTCTACAACACGCTGGCTCCGGAGCAGGTCCAGTACATCGCGGCGCACTGCGAAGCCGTGATCGCCTTCGTCGAGGACGCCGGGTTCCTCGCCAAGTTCGAGGCCATTCGTTCGCAGTTGCCAAAGCTTCGACATGTGGTCGTAATGGACGCCGACGGCGTGCCCCGCAACGAATGGACCAGCAGCTGGGCCGATCTCATCTCCGCGGGTGACGCCGAGGACCGGCGCAACCCTCAGAGCTTCGAGGAGTGGCGCAAGGTCAAACCGGATGACCTCGCGACGCTGGTTTACACGTCAGGCACCACCGGACCGCCGAAGGGCGTGATGGAGGCGCACAGCAACATCTGCTGGATGGCAGAAAGCGTCGACGGATACCTCGATCGGATGCGAGGCAACCGGCACATCTCTTACCTGCCGTTCGCACACGTGTTTGAGCGCTACGTCGGCCACTACGGCGCGATGAAGCAGCAGACGATCGTCTACTTCTGTCCCGATCCGGCCGTTCTGTTTGCGTACGCGGTGGACGTGAAGCCCACGCAGATGATCGGCGTGCCGCGCGTGTGGGAGAAGCTTCAGGCCGGACTCCTGGCCGGGATCCAGGCCGAACCCGACGACGCGAAACGGAACGCGATCCTCGGCGCGATCGAGGTCGGGCGGAAGCTCGTGAAGCTCGAGCAGGCCGGTCAGGAACCTCCTCCCGAGCTGCTCGCGGCCGCTGAGCGCGCCCGCCCCGTATGGATGGCCATTCGGTCCAAGGTCGGTCTCCAGGAGCTCGAATACGGCATCACGGGCGCGGCGCCGATAAATCCAGATGTGATCGAGTTCTTCCAGGCGCTCGGGCTCAGGCTGTGGGAAGGCTGGGGGATGACCGAGTGCACCGTTGGCGCCAGCTACAACCCGCTGAATCGCATCAAGAACGGCACGGTGGGCATCGCGGACCCCGGGGTCGAGATGAAGATCGCCGACGACGGCGAGGTGCTCCTTCGCGGCGGAAACCTGATGAAGGGCTACTACAAGGACCCTCAGAAGACGGCTGAAACGATCGACGCGGACGGCTGGTTGCACACCGGCGACGTCGGCGAGATCGACTCCGAGGGTTATCTGAAGATCGTCGACCGCAAGAAGGAACTGATCATCACCGCGGGCGGCAAGAACATCTCACCCGCCAACCTCGAGGCCCTGCTGAAGCAGCACCCGATCATCGGCCAGGCGGCCGTGATCGGCGACCGCCGGCCATACGTCAGCGCGCTGATCGTGCTCGACCCTGAGGTCGCGCCGGTGTGGGCGCGCAAGGCTGGGATCTTGTTCTCGTCGCTGGCCGATCTGGCCTCTAACCCAGCCGTGCGCGACGAGATCCAGAGGGCGGTCGACGACACCAACCTTCACGTCTCCAACGTTGAGGCGATCAAGCGCTTCACGATCCTTCCGGCGGATTGGACGGCCGAATCCGAGGAGCTGACGCCGACGCTGAAGCTCAAGCGGCGCGTCATCACGCAGAAGTACGGCAACCAGATCGAGGACATGTACTCGCGCGACGAGCCACGGCGCTCGGCCGAGGCGAAAGAGGCCGCGCCTAGGTCTTAGTTCCGTTCTTTGCCGGCTTGTAGGCCATCACCGCGTCGGTGAAGAGACGCCTTGCAAGCCGCGTCTTGGGCTCGCCTGTGCGCGACGCGATCTTCGAGAGCTGGTCGACAACCTTCGGTTCGACGTTGAGGCGGTAGAGCTGCGTGACGACTGCTTTCTTCTTCATGAGGTCGATTGTTGACGGTTCTGCCTGGCGCGCCAACCCAGCCTGTTAAGACCGCGGCGACGAACGCGTTGAAGGAGTGTGCGGAAAAAGCGCTTCCTAGGCCTCAGAAGCCGGGATTTCCGCACACTCTTGTTGGATCAGGCGAGGCGGTCGGCCAGCTGGTCGAGGTCAGACGGCGCCACCCCTGACGCATCCAGGTAACCCGCGACTCCTCCCCATCGGTCCTCTACGTGCGCGAGTACGCCGATGATGCGCTCGGGCGGACACCGCAGCTCGTCGCGCATGGCCGCGCGTCTGTCCTCGGGCGCGTCGCTGATCCACGTCTCGTACATCGCGGCAAGCTGGACGTCGGTCTCCCCGAAGTCGGCCGCGATGTCTGCGGCCTCTACGCCGGACATCGCCAGCAGCATCGCGGCGACAAGACCCGTGCGGTCCTTGCCCGCGAAGCAGTGGAACAGGACCGCGCCGTCGGCGTGCGCGATCGCAGTGAAGATGTCGCGGAATGATTCCTGACGGCTGTCGAGCATCAGGAGGTAGCGCTCGAACATGCCGGATGCTTCGCCGAGCCGCTTCAGGCTTACGTCATCGACCAGTGCGTGGTGCAAATAGCGCACGCCGTCGGCCTTGACGAGCTGCGCCAGGGGACGCGGGAAGCGCGGGTCGAAAGTCCCGTTGCGCTCGGAGTCGCTCCGGAGGTCGATCACCGTCGTGATGCCGTAGGCGCGCATCGCCTCGCGGCCGGCCGCGTTCAGGACCGAGATGTCGTCCGAACGGACAGCGACCTTCGATCGGGTGACTCCGCCGCGGCGCGCCAGACCACCAAGGTCACGGGCGTTGCGACAATCCGGCCAGTCGAGCCGGCGGCTTACCGCTTGGTGTACTGGGGAGCCTTCCGTGCGCGCTTCAGTCCGTACTTCTTGCGCTCCTTCATGCGCGCGTCACGCGTCAGGAGCCCGGCCTTCTTCAGAGACGGACGCAGGTCGGAGTCGTAGTGAATCAGCGCGCGGGCGATGCCGTGCGCGATGGCGCCGGCCTGTCCACTGCTGCCGCCTCCAACGACTTTCACGGTGATGTCGAACTTGCGGGTCGTGCCCGTGACGCGCAGCGGCGCGAGCGCGGCCATCTCGAGCACGCGGCGGCCGAGATAGGCCAACGGATCTTTCTCGTTTACGGTGACGCGGCCTTCGCCGGGCGTGATGCGCACGCGGGCGATCGCATTCTTGCGGCGACCGGTTCCGCGGTTCAGCGTGTCAGCCAATCTTCAAGTTCCCCTTTGCATCGAAAGTCAGAGTCTGCGGCTTCTGCGCCGTGTGCCCGTGCGAGGCGCCCGCGTAGACGCGAAGGCGCTTCAGCATATCCGCCCCGAGGGTGTTGCGCTGCAGCATGCCCCGGACCGCATTCGTGACCGGGAAGGTCGGGTCGAGCTCCTGCGCTCGCTCGAGCGTTCGCTTGCGGAGACCGCCCGGATAGCCGGTGTACCGCGTGTACTCCTTCGTCTGCATCTTGGTGCCGGTCACCTTGACCTTGGACGCGTTGATCACGACGACGTGGTCGCCGCTGTTCAGGTGCGGCGTGTACGTCGGCTTGTGCTTGCCGCGCAGAATCGCGGCCACACCTGACGCCAGGCGGCCGAGGACTTGATCCGTGGCATCGACCACGTACCAGTCGCTTTTCAAATCTGCCGCTTTCGCGGTCCATGTCTTCTGCTTACTCATACAAAGGTTCTCTAGTAAATCACTTCCACCAATGTCAGCCCTCCCGCGGGCGCGGTGCGCGGCGCCTGCCGGCGGTCGCGCGCTCGCAGGACCTCTCCCACCCACTTCGCCGGACGCCGGCCACGGCCGACCTCGGCCAGAGCGCCCGCGATGCTGCGGACCATCCCTCGGAGAAATCCTTCACCGACCAGCTCGAGCTCGACGAACTCTCCGCGCCGGACGACGACGGCGGATCGCATCTCGCGGATGCGGCCGTCGGTTGGTTCGGAGGCCGAGCAGAAGCTGGTCCAATCGTGCTTGCCGGCGAGCGCCTTCGCCGCCCGCGCCATCGCGTCGACGTCGAGCGGACCTCGAACGTGCCAGCAGCGACCGCGCTCGAGTGCCGGGCGAGCCGGCCGGTCGAGATAGCGGTAGCGATAGCGGCGCCACCCGGCGGAGTAGCGGGCGTGGAAATCGTCATCCACCTCTTCGGCGGAAATGACCGCCACGTCATCCGGCAGACGCGCATTGAGCGCCGCCATCAGGCGTTGCGGAGCGATCCGGCCATCGGTGTGGAAGTTCGCGACCTGGCCTTCGGCATGCGCACCCGCGTCGGTGCGCCCGGCGCCGTAGACCGTCACGTCCCTGCCGACAACCGAGCGCAGAGCTCGCTTGAGCTCAGCCTCGACCGTGCGGCCTTTCGCCTGCTGCTGCCAGCCGGCGAAGTCTGTCCCGTCGTACTCCAGCACGACTTTGATATTCACTTTTCAAACGATCCGAACCGGCCGAGATCAGTCGACCAGTTCGATGATCACCATCGGCGCCGCGTCGCCCAGACGCGGGCCTTTGTGGATGATCCGCGTGTAGCCGCCGGGTCTTTCCGACAGCCGCGGCATGAGGTTGGAAAAGAGCCTCTCCACCACCTCGGGTTTCGAAATTTCCTCACTGACCTTGCGGCGTGCGGTGACGTCGCCGGCCTTTGCGGTCGTGATGATCCGCTCGACCCAGCGCCGCATCTCTTTCGCGCGCGCCTCGGTCGTGGTGATGCGGCCGCTCGGCGACTCGAGTAGCGACGTGCACAGGTTGCGCATCAGCGCCTTGCGCGCGTCGGTGTCGCGGTTGAAGTGGCGGCCGCTCTTCTGGTGACGCATGAAACGAAAACTAGCCGCGCAGGACCGAGCCCATCTCTTCGGGCTTGATGAATCCCTTCTCGACCAGCTTCTCCTTGATCTCGTCGAGCGACTTCCGGCCGAAGTTGCGGAGAGCGAGCAGCTCTTCCTCACGCTTCTGCAGAAGCTGCCCAACCGTCTGGATCTCGTTGGCCTTGAGGCAGTTGAATGCGCGCACCGAAAGATCGAGCTCCTCGATCGGCGTGTCCATGAGCCGGTTCTGGCCGGTCTTCTCACCGCGCAGCTCCTGCTCGTGCTTCTCGATCGAATCGCGGAAGCGGACGAAGAGGTTGAGGTGCTGCGTGAACAGCTCGGCGGAGTGGCTTACGGCCTCCTCCGGCGACATGGTGCCGTCGGTCCAGACCTCGATGATCAGGCGGTCGTAGTCCGTCGACTGCCCGACACGGGTCTTCTCGACGACGAAGTTCGCCTTCTCGACGGGCGAGAAGATCGAGTCGATCGGAACGACGCCGATCGGCTGGCCCTCGCGCTTGTTGCGCTCGGCCGGCACGTAACCCTTGCCCCGCTCGACGTTGAGCTCCATCCGCAGGTGGCCCTTGGCAGCCAGCGTGCAGATGTAGAGGTCGGGGTTGACGATCTCCACGTCCGAGGTCGACTGAATGTTGGAGGCACGGACTTCGGCCGGGCCCTTGACGTCGAGGACCAGCGTGATCGGGTCCTCGGTGAAGCTCTTCAGGCGGAGCTTCTTCAGGTTGAGGATCACCTCGGTCACGTCTTCTTTGACGTGCGGGATCGCGGTGAACTCGTGCGCGACGCCGTCGATCTGAATCGACGTCACCGCTGCGCCCCATAAAGACGAAAGCAGCACGCGGCGCAGCGTGTTGCCGAGCGTGGTGCCGAACCCGGGGTCGAGCGGCTCGATGTCGAACTTGCCGTAGTTCGCGCTGGTCTCGAGCTTGCGGACCTGCGGGGTGACGGTCATCTGCGTGTCAATCGCCAACTGAACTAACTAAACCTCCGTGCACTACTACCGTGAATAGAACTCAACGATCAGCTGTTCCTCGACGCCCGACTCCATCTCGTGGCGCTCGGGCCGAGCGAGGACCTTGGCGGACTTGTCGTCCGTGTTGAAGGAAAGCCATGACGGCACCGGGCGCACCTTCGACGCCTCCAGCGCCACGTCGACGACCCCGTCCGAGCCTTTGATACTCAGCTCGTCACCCGGCTTGAGCTGGAACGACGGGACGTTCACGAGCTTGCCGTTCACCTGGAAGTGACGGTGGGTCACCAGCTGGCGCGCCTGCTTGCGCGAGGTGCCCAGACCGAGTCGATAGATGACGTTGTCCAGCCGCATCTCGAGGTGGCGGAGCAGGTTCAGACCCGTCACGCCCGGCTCCCGCGACGCCTGGTCGAAGTAGTTGCGGAACTGCTTCTCGAGCAGCCCGTAGATGCGACGCGCCTTTTGCTTGGCGCGGAGCTGCAGGCCGTAGTCCGACGTCT
>DASSLJ010000151.1:0-2549 GCA_035689585.1 Candidatus Dormiibacterota bacterium | reverse complement strand
GCGTGATAGGCGCGGTAAACAACGCCCATGGCTCCCTGGCCTATGAAATCCTGGACCTCGTACTGGCCCAGTTTGGTCCCCGGTCCGATCGGCACGGCTGCTGATTATGCGGTCGGGCCGCGCGAACTCAGTTCGAGTTAACCCTTAGTTGATTTCCACCCGCCGGTAGCCCCTCGGCGGACCGCGACGACGCCGGCGAGGATCGAAAGGGCGATCTCTTCGGCGGTGCGCGCGCCGATGTCGAGCCCGACCGGGCTCTGGATCCGCGCGATGACGTCTTCGGGGACGCCTTTGGCGCGCAATGCCTCCAGGTGGTGACCGGTGTGGCGCCGGCTGCCGACCAGGCCGATGAACCGCGGATCGCGGGGGAGCACAGCCTCCAGCGCCTCGACCAGGTCGGGTGCGTCGTGGTTCGTGTGGACGACGTAGAGCTCGCTCGCGACGGCGGCCGGCACATCGCGCGCCGAGTCGACCAGCTCGGCACGGAAACCAACCTCCGGCGCCCACTTCGCGAGCGCCCTTCCGACGGGCGTGTTGGCGAACACCAGCAGGACCGGCGCGGCCGCATACGGCTCGAGGTAGACCTCGATCGAACCGAGGTCGTGCCGGTACGTCCGCACCTGCGGCGCGCCGCCGTCAGCGATGGCCGCGACGTCGCCGAGCGCCGCGCTGTCGAACTCGCTGCAGCCTAAGGTGCCCGCGACCGCCAGGCCACGCGCCATCAGCAGCTTCGCGCCGCGCTGCGAAGGCGGCTCGCCGTCGAGCTTGACCACAGTGGCGAGGACGACCTCCTCGCCGCGACCGAGGCGCTGCGCCAGCTCTTCTTCGACGCTAGGCATGCGACGGCGTCCGGGCGAGAACGGTGCGGAGGATGTCGATCCCGCGCGCGACCTCATCGTCGGTGGTCGCGTAACCGGTCGTCAGGCGAAGGCTGCCGAGCGACTGCTCGAGGCTCAAGCCCATGGCCAGCAAAACGTGCGATGGGTCGAGCGAACCCGACGCGCATGCAGAGCCGCTCGAAGCCGCAACGCCGGCAAGGTCGAGCGCGAGAAGCATGTCCTCGCCTTTGCGGTCGGCGAATGTGCAGCTCGCGAAGTTCGGGAGGCGATGGTCAGAACCCGTGAGCATTGCGCCAAGGTCGCTCAGCGCGTCGCGAATCATCTGCGACTGACGGCGTGCGACTTTAGTTTTCATCTCTCGATCGCGCGTGGCCACACTTAACGCAGTCGCTATCGCGACGGCAGCAGGCACATCTTCATGACCCGCGCGACGTCCCCATTCCTGTGGACCGCCGAAAAGCATTGGCTCGATGCGAACGCCTTCGCGCACATAGAGCACGCCGCCGCGTCCTGCGCCGAGCTTGTGACCGCTTATCGAAACGAGATCAGCGCCTGGCGGAATCGCGGTCCATCGCGGACCCGCGCACGCATCGACATGCACGAGCGCGCCGACGCCATGCGCACGTTCGATCGCTTCGGCGACGGGCTGCACGGTGCCGACCTCGTTGTTGGCAAGACCGATCGAGACCATCGCAGTGCCGGGTTTGATCGCGTCGAGGTCGACGCGAGCACACGAGTCGACCATCGCGATGACGACGTTGCGTCCCTGCGTCTGCATGCGCCGCGCCGCCCCGAGGACCGACTGATGCTCAGCGGCCCACGTGACCAGCGGTCCGGCCACGCCGAACAGCGCCAGGTTGACGGCCTCAGTGCCTGACGACACGAACGTGATCTCCAGTCGCTGCGCTCCAAGCGCATCCGCTGCGAGATCTCGGGCCCGGTCGAGTGCAGCGCGCGCAGTGCGGCCTTCGGTGTGCGGGCTGGCGGGATTCCCAGGCGGTACGTCGCGAAGCGAGGCGACGACTTCGGGAAGGACGGGCGCCGACGCGGCGTCGTCCAGATAGATGCGCGTCAGTGACTTGTCGTGTTCGGCTGGTGGATGAGCTCTTTGAGCGTGCCCTGGTAGCCCTTGAGGAAGAGGTGCAGGTCGAGGATCTCGTCGACGCTGATCGGCTCCGGCGCAGGCACGGCGGCCGCGGCCGGCTCGGGCGCGCCCACGTCTTCCACCGCTCCACCCGCGATCGCGAGCACGACCACGAACGTCACCTGGCACTGCGCGCAGGTGACCTGAAGGTGGAAGCGCTCGTCCTCGTGGCTGAGGACATGAACGTCACAGCCCTTGAGGCTGCGTCCGCAGACCGGGCAGTTGTAAAAACGGGCTCGGTCTCGGATGAACTCGATGATGCTCATCGCGCGACCTATGTTACGCCCGGGCCCGCGAAGTACCCCCCGCTAACGGTGCCCCTCGATGCACGTGCAGCCGTCCGAGCCGACCACCGCCGAATGCACCGTACCCGCCGCCAGGACCATGCGATCGCCCGGCTTGAGCTCGAGCTTGCGACCCTCGGTTTCGAGGTTGAACGTGATCGAGCCGTCGACGCAGTACAGCACCTTCTCGTAGTTGTGGGTGTGGGCGGCGTAGCGGTCGCCGGGCCCGTTCGACCAGGAGTAGCAGCCGCTCGCCTCGGTCTTGAGCTTCGACATCAGGTC
>DASSLJ010000150.1:0-6979 GCA_035689585.1 Candidatus Dormiibacterota bacterium | reverse complement strand
CGCGACGCGTCGGAGTGCATGGTGCGGAGCTGCATCGAGGCGTTGGCGTCGTGCCGTTCGCAGACCGGAGCCTCTTCGTAGGTCATGGGCCAATTTAACGCGGTGCGTCGTAAACGGCGCTAGTGAGTGCCTCACAAGACCAGCGGTTGCCCACTTGTCGGCGACAACCTAAGCTTCGGGGTTGTAATGGCCACCAAGAAGGTCGACCAGGGGGTCGTTGCCGCCGTCCAGGAGCCGCGGCCGACGGTCCGCGAGTGGATGCGATCGGTCGTCGCCCAGGCGAAGCTGATCGCCGGCGCCGACGGCCTCGACCGCCAGGTCGAGTGGGTCCGGCTGATGGAGACGCCGGAGATACAGCCACGAGCCGGCGACCTCATGTTCACGACCGGCTTCCCGATCAAAGACGACGTGACGGCTCAGATCGGACTCGTCGAGAGGATCGCGGGCGCGGGTGGCGCGGGCCTCGTAGTGCGCCCGCTTCCGTATCTGAGGCAGGTGCCTGATGAGATGGTCACCGAGGCGGACCGCCTCAAGGTCCCACTCTTCACCATCCCGTCCGACGTGCAGTTCGTCGACCTCATGGCACCCCTGCTCGAGCGGATCATCAACGCCGAGCACTGGCGCCTGAAACGATCGATGGACATCCATCGCCGGTTCACCGAGCTGGTCCTCGACGGCAAGGGCGTGAACGAGATCTGCCGCACGCTGGCCGACCTGCTCGAAAGCGCCGTGGTGGTGGAAGACGCAAGCTTCCACCTTCTCGCCCATGCCGGCGGCAGCGCCGACCCGCACCGCAAAGAGACGATCGCGCGGCAGGGGACTCCACAGCGCGTGCTGTTCGACCCGCAGATCCAGCGCGTCCTGCGCGAGGTCGAAGCCAAACGCGGTCCCGTCAAAGTCCCGGCGTTTCCTCACCTCGGCATGTCACGCGAGCGGCTGATCGCACCGATCTTCGCCGCCAACCAGGTGCTCGGCTACATCTCCATCCTCGATCACCCGCCGCAGAACGAGGAGCTCGCGTTCATGGCCATCGAGCAGGCCGCGCTCGTGCTCGCGCTTTCGATCGCCAAGGAAAGAGAGCTTTCCGAGGTCGAGGGACGTGTGCGTGGCGAGTACCTCGAAGACCTGCTTCACGGCACTTACGGCGACGAGGCCGCCGCGCAGAGGCGCGCCCGGCACCTCGGCTATCCGCTGCACGGCGTTCACATCGTCGTGCTGGTCGACATCGACGACTTCCGCGGCTTCAACAAGGCGCGCCAGATCTCCGAGGATGCGATCCAGGCGCTGAAGCGCGAGTTCCTGCGCCGGGTCACGGCAGTCGTCCGCACCACCTATCCACGCGCCCTCCTCCAGGGCCGGTCGGACCAGGTCGTCGCCCTGCTGCCACTCGGCACAGAAGCTGCCGACCACCAGGCGCGCAGCCATGCGCTCGGGCTTCAGATCCGGCAGGCGATCGCCGACTGGAAGCCGGGTTTCACGGTTTCCGTCGGTTTCAGCGCACCGATCGAGGCGCCGTCGGGCGTGGCTAGCGCTCTGCGCGAGGTCACTTCGGTGATGGAATCGCTCGCGCGGTTCAAGCGCTGGGGCCAGGTCGTCGCGGTGCCCGAGCTCGGCCTCACCGGACTGCTCGCGGCGATCAGCGACGAGAGGTTAGTCGACTACAGCCGCCGCCACCTCGGACCGTTGATCGAGCACGACGGCGCGCGCAAGGGCGCCCTCGTGGCGACACTTCGCGCATATCTCGAGACCGGTGAGCAGCAGCAGGCGGCCCAGCGGCTTCGCGTTCATCCCAACACGCTGCGCTACCGTCTCGACCGGATCCGCGAGATCACCGGTCTCGATCTCGAAGACCCCGAAACGCGGCTCAACCTCTCGGTTGCGTTGCGCGTGCAATCCCTGCTCGGCGTGTAGTGCTCGCATAACAAAATTCGCGCCGTTTTTGTGCCCGGCGCACTAGCAAGCTTCGCCGGCCGCGGGTAGCCTTCCGCTCAGTGCCCCCAGCCCTACCCCGAACGCGCCTTGCCTGGGCAGGAGAGCTTCCGGCGTCCCGTGCTGCGTGCGGCATGGGGTTCGTCGCCACGCCGGAATCGAGCCACGAGGCGATCGCCCTCGGAGTCACGGCGCTGGCGCGTCTCGCGCACCGCGGCGGTCTCGATGCCGACGGCAAGAGCGGTGACGGCGCCGGGCTTCTGGTCCAGGTTCCGCCACGGGTGTTCGGCGACCACGCCGTCGTCGTCCTTTTCGATTGGGACGCCCGCGCGAGGAGCCTGGTCGAAGAGCACCTGAGCATCGTCGAGTGGCGTCATGTGCCGGTCGACGTCGACTCCCTTGGCGAGCGGGCGCGAGAGACGATGCCCACGATCTGGCACGGCGTCGTAGCGAAGCCGGATCTCGATCCTGAAACATGGGAGCGCGAGATCTATCTCGCCCGCAGGCGGATCGAGCGCCGCGCGGAAGCCGATGGCGTGCGCATGTACATCCCTTCGTGCTCGAGCCGCACGCTCGTGTACAAGGGATTGATGGCGGGCACGCGGCTCGCCGACTTTTACGTCGACCTGCGCGACGAAAGGTTCGAGAGCAAGCTTGCGGTCTTTCACCAGCGCTACTCGACCAACACGATGCCGGACTGGCGATTGGCCCAGCCGTTTCGCATGCTCGGCCACAACGGCGAGATCAACACCATCACCGGGAACCGCGCGTGGATGCGAGCGCGCGAAGCACAGCTCGACGAACAGCTGCGCGGCTCGATCTGGCGCGAAGGCTCCGATTCCGCCTCACTCGACAACGCGCTCGAGCTGCTCGTGCATCGCGGCTGGGAGGTCAGCGAGGCGCTGATGAGCCTGGTCCCGGACGCATGGGAAGGACGCGGCGATCTCGCGGCACCGGTGCGCGACTTCTACCGCTACCAGTCGATGCGCTTCGAGCCGTGGGACGGACCGGCAGCGCTTGCGTTCAGCGACGGGATCGTCGTGGGCGCGGCGCTTGACCGCAACGGACTTCGGCCGCTGCGCTGGCAGAGAACAAAGCAGGGAATGGTGGCGGCGGCCTCGGAGGCCGGCGTCGTGACCATGGCGCCCGAGGACGTCGTCGAGCGGGGACGGCTCGGACCGGGGCAGATGCTTCTCGTCGACACGCGAGATGGAACGCTGCTGCGCGACGCCGACGCGAAGGAGCGCGCCGCCGCCCGTCACGACTACGGCATGCTCGCGGACCGGGTGCTCGTGCCCGTCGAGCGACACCACGCCGACCTCGAGCCGCTCGATGACATCGCGTCGCTGCACGCGCTTCACGGCTGGGGCTTCGAGGACGTGAAGTTCGTCGCCGACGTCATGGGCGAAACGGGAGCTGAACCCGTCTACTCGATGGGCGACGACATTCCGATCGCGCCGCTGGGCCGCACGCCTCGGCGCGTCTACGGCTACCTTCGCCAGCGGTTCGCGCAGGTGACCAATCCCGCGATCGACCCGCTGCGCGAGAAAGCCGTGATGTCGCTGCGCACCCTCGTCGGCGCACGGCAGCGGACGCTCGAGCCGGAGGGCGGAGAGGACCGCGAGCTCTTGCGCCGCCACCACCCCGCCATACCGAGTCACCACAAGATGTTGGAGCTCGAGTCACCGATCCTGGGCGCGAGCGAGCTAGCGCGTGTGCTCGAGGATGCGGTCGTGCTCGACGCGACTTACTCGGAAGGCGAAACGCTGGGCGAAGGTCTGCAGCGGCTGATGCGCGAGGCCGCCGAAGTCGACGGCATCGTCGCCTTGAGCGACCGTCGATCGGCATCGGATCGCCTGCCGATTCCGATGGCGCTTGCGGTGGGCGCGGTCCATTCGCATCTCATGGATCACGGGCGGCGAATGACGACCGACATCGTCGCGATCGCAGGCGACGTGGTCGATGTGCACGACATCGCATGCCTCATCACGATCGGCGCCACGGCGGTGCATCCGTACCTGGCCTTCGCGACCGTCGGCGATGAGAAATCAGCGAAGTACCGGAAAGCCCTCGAGGCCGGGCTGCTCAAGGTCATGGCCAAGATGGGAATCTCGTGCGTCACGAGCTACCGTGGCGCCGAGGTCCTGGAAGCGCTCGGCCTCGGCGCCGAAGTCATGGACCTGTGCTTTCCTGCTGTGCCGTCTCGAGTCGGCGGCGCGGACGTGCAGGACATCGATCGCGCGGTCCGCGCTCGCGTCAAGCCGGTGCCCGACCACGGGCGCGTCCGGTTCCGCAAGACGGGCGAGCACCACGCGTACAACCCACTCGCGGTCCGCGCCGCGCAGAAGGCGGCCGAAACGGGCGACGCGGCGGCCTATGCGGAGTGGCGGCGCCTGTCGTCGATGGGAGCACCGCAGTCGCTCCGCGACCTGATCGACTTCAAGGAATGCGCGCAGACAGTTCCGGTCGATGATGTGGAGCCGGCGACCGAGATCGTCAGGCGATTCGTGAGCACCGCGATGTCCCTCGGCGCGCTTTCACCGGAGGCGCATGAAGCGCTCGCGATCGCGATGAACCAGGTCGGGGCTCGCTCCAACTCCGGTGAGGGCGGCGAAGACCCCGATATGTACGAGGACGGCGGGCCACGACGCGACAACAAGGTGAAGCAGGTCGCCTCCGCACGGTTCGGGGTGACGCCGGCCTACCTCAAGCGCGCGGACGAGCTCGAGATCAAGATCGCGCAGGGCTCCAAACCCGGTGAGGGCGGCCAGCTTCCCGGCATGAAGGTGACGAGCCTCATCGCGCGCCTGCGGCATGCGCAGCCTGGCATGCAGCTCATCTCACCGCCGCCGCATCACGACATCTATTCGATCGAAGATCTCGCGCAGCTGATCCACGACCTCAAGACCGTCAACCCGCGAGCCCGCGTCGGCGTCAAGCTCGTATCCGAGTCAGGCGTCGGGACAATCGCCGCGGGTGTCGCGAAGGCGCACGCCGATTACATCCTCATCTCCGGTCATGACGGTGGCACCGGCGCCTCACCGCTGTCGTCGATCAAGAACGCCGGCTCGCCCTGGGAGCTAGGCCTCGCGGAAGCGCAGCAGGTGCTCGTCTCGAACCGCCTGCGGGACCGCGTCAGCCTTCGGACCGACGGCGGCCTTCGCAGCGGGCGCGACATCGTCGTCGCTGCGATCCTCGGTGCAGAGGAGTTCGGCTTTGGCACCGGCCTGCTCGTCGCGCTCGGGTGCGACATGGCGCGGCAGTGCCACCTCAACACCTGCCCGACCGGCATCGCGACACAGCGTGAAGATCTGCGCGCGAAGTTCGCCGGCCGGCCCGAGCACGTCGTGAACTGGCTGTTCTTGATCGCCGAAGAGGTGCGCGAGCACCTGGCCAGGCTCGGCGCGCGGAAGCTGGACGACGTCGTCGGCCGGGTCGAGCTTCTCGACGCCAGCTCTCGCACCCTCGACCTTTCATTTGTGCTTGCGCCGAGCGATGCCTCGCTCCCCCGGCGGCGCATGGCGGCACGCAACGGCCCGGCGCCGTCCTCCCCACCGCCGAGCGGCGCCATCGACAACGCCGCCCGCACCGTCGGCGCATCGTTCGACCGCGGTGAGAAGCGCGCGTATGCCGGCAGCGCCGGCCAGAGCTTCGGCGCGTTTCTCGACGCCGGTGCGGAGCTGACGCTCCAAGGCGAGGCGCAGGACTACGTCGGCAAGGGCATGGGCGGCGGCGTCATCGCCATCAAGCCGTTCGCGGGCGACGGCGCGGAAGATCCTGTCCTCGCCGGCAACACCATCGCGTACGGAGCGACCGGCGGGAAGATCTTCATCGCCGGGCGAGCCGGCGAGCGGTTCTGCGTGCGCAACTCCGGTGCGGTGGCCGTCGTCGAAGGCGCGGGCGACCACTTCTGCGAGTACATGACCGGTGGGATTGCGGTCGCCCTCGGACCGGTCGGGTGGAACGCCGGCGCGGGCATGACGGGCGGGACGGCGTATCTCGTCGAGTGGGGCCAGCTCAACGCCGACAGCGTCGTCGCGCGTGAGGTGCCCGCCGATGATGCCGAAGAATTGAAAACGCTGATCGAGGAGCACCTTCAGCACACCGGCAGCCGCATAGCCGCGGAGATGCTTGCGCGCTGGGATGAGTCGCTCCACCGCTTCCGTCAGGTGGTGCCTGTGACGCCGCCTCCGCCGGTCGCCGCCGCGGCGCCCGAGGATTCGGTCGAGAAGGCTTCAAACCCCGCGGCGTAGCGTAGGCTCACGCCCGTGAAACGCGTCGCTCTGCTGGTCTTCTTCCTGGTCGCCGCCTGCGGATCCATTGGCGCGCAGGCACAGACGATCTCCCTCGCCTACAAGGCCGGCGACACGTACAAGTACGGCTTTCACGCGGTGCTGAAATACACCGTCGGAGCCTCGGGCATGTCGATTCCGCTGAACATGGACCTCAGTGCGAAGGAAGCGATCACGGTCAAGTCGGTCGATGCGGATGGGACTGCGGACATGTCGATCGCGATCAGCGACGTCTCGATGAAGATGTCGATGAACGGCACCACCAACACGACGACAACGCCGGCAACCGCCGGCACGGTTGACGTCAAGATCGCCAGGGACGGACGCGTGATCAGCGTCAACGGCAATGCATTCGGCAGCAACGCGCTGCCCGGCATCTCCGGGACGCAGGGCGGCGTGGTCTCGGCGATTCTGCCGGACCACCCGGTCAAGCCCGGAGACACGTGGGCGAAGAGCTACGACGTACCCAATCCACTCGGCTCGAGCTCGATCCACGCGACGAGCGACAACACCTACCTGCGCGATGACACGGTCAGCGGTGTGAAGGCGGCGGTGATCGAAAGCAAGGTCAATACGAACCTGAACATGACGCTCGACCTCGGCTCGATGTTCGGCGGTTCCGGCACGGCGTCCCCCTCCACGAGCCCAGCCGGCGGCTCCCTGACCATGACCGGCACGGACAAGTCCGACACGACGTCGTGGATCGACATCAGCGGACACCGCATCGTCAAGACGCACTCGACCGGCACCGTGGACGC
>DASSLJ010000149.1:0-4614 GCA_035689585.1 Candidatus Dormiibacterota bacterium | reverse complement strand
CGTGCAGATCGGCGCTGTCGAAGATCTCCTGCTGCGCGCCGGTGGCCATGGAGAGGGCCGCGTCGAGGGCGCCATCCTGCGCCGCGTCGACGAGCCTTTTCGCCAGCCGGTTCGACAACGGACCGCGCGCGGCGATCGTGGCCGCGAGCGAGCGCGCCGCGTCCAGCGCCGTTCCTTCCGTAACGACGCGGTTGACGACCCCCCAGGCCAGGGCCTGCTCCGCATCGACGGTTTCTCCGGTGAAGAGCATCGCCTTGGTCCGCGCCGGTCCGATCAGCCGGGTGAGGCGCACCGCGCCGCTCCTGGCCAGGCCGCCCAGTCGCGATTCCGGAAAGCCGAGCGCGACGCCCTTGCGGCAGACGCGCAGATCGCAGGCGAGCGCGAGCTCGAGGCCGCCCCCGAGGGCCGGACCGTCGATGGCGGCGATCGTGGGCATCGGCAGGCGCGCGAGCCGCCGCAGCACCAGGTCCTCGAAGAGAACCTTCTGCTCGCCCGCGTCCTCGCGCAACTCTCCGAACTCGTTGATGTCGCTGCCGGCGCAGAAGGCGCGGGCCGCGCCGCCGTGCAAAATGAGGCAGCGCAGCTCCGGGATGGACGACGCCGCGGTCAGCGCATCGTTGAGGCTGCGCAGCAGCTCGCGGGTGACGAGGTTGAGCGGACCGTTGTCGAGCCCGATCTCGGCGATCGCGCCGTCGCGGCGAAGCGACGCCCGCGCCTCCGGCGTCTCACGGGCCTGCGTCACAGTGTCGCGTTGCATCGCGCGTCTGCCGACGGTCAGTGTGCGGCCTGCGCCGCCGCGCCGAAGCCGTGCAGCACGCCCAGGCGCTCGAAATGACGATGGATGCGATCGACGTAGGCGGCAAACTCCGGAACGTCGCCCAGCACGATCGGCCGCGGCCGCGGGAGGTCGACGCGGATCTCCTCGATCACCTCGCCGGGGCTCGGGCTCATCACCAGGATCCGGTCGGAGAGGCCGACGGCCTCCTCGACGCTGTGGGTGATGAACAGCACCGTCGGGCGGCGGCGCAGCCAGAGCGCTTCCAGGTCGGTGCGGACCTGGAGCCGCGTCAGCGCGTCGAGCGCGCCGAACGGCTCGTCCATGAGCAGCAGCGACGGATCGTGCACGAGCGTGCGGATAATCGACACGCGCTGGCGCATGCCGCCCGAGAGCTGGCGCGGATACTTGTCCATCGCCGGTGTCAGGCGAAGCTGCGCGAAGAGCTCCTTGGCGCGCGCCTCGATCTGCTTCCGCGGGAGCTTGCGGATGTCGGCGTGCAGCGTGACGTTGGCGAGCGCCGTGCGGAAATCGAGCAGCAGGTGATCCTGGAAGGCGATCCCGACGTCGGTCACGGGCTTGGTCACCGGCTGCCCGGCGATGGAGATATCGCCCCGACTGCGTTGCAGCAGTCCCGCGACCATCAGCATCAGCGTGCTCTTGCCGCAGCCGGAAGGGCCTACGACGGAGACGAACTCGCCTGCCGCGACGTCGATCGTGATTTCCTTGAGCGCACGGAACGGCCGCTCCGTATCCTCGCCGAAGATCTTCGCGACCCGATCGATCCGGATCGGCACCCCGGAGCGTGGCTCGCTCGCAACGGCACCCATCAGCGATCGCCTTCACGCATCGGCGTGCCCTTCGATGCCTGCACTGCGCTCAACGGCTCCTTGGAGACGAGCAGCGCCTTGCGTCCGCGCTGCACCACCCGACCGTCCTGATTGACGAGCTCGACGTCGAAGGTGGCGATCGCCTGGGTCGATCTCGACTTGCTGTCGCGAAGCTCGGCCAGCGAGTAGTTCACGAAGATCGTGTCCCCGACGAAGATCGGTCCGAGGAACCTCCAGTCGGCGATGCCGAGAAACGCCACCGCCGTCTCGCGCAGCTCGCCGGTGCGCGGCCACATGAGCCCGTGCGCGTAGGCGAGTCCCAGCATCCCGTGCGCGACCCGTCGACCGAACTGGCTCGCCTTGGCGTAAACCTCGCTGGTATGCAGCTCGGAGTAGTCGCCCGTCAAGCCGGCGAAGGCCACGATGTCGGCTTCGGTGATCGTGCGACCCGGGCTGCGAAACGTCATTCCGACGCGCAGGTCGTCGTACGTGTACCCGAGTTTGGGTGGCTTGCCCATCGGTCGCCGCTCCGCTCTCTCGTCGCCGACGACAGCTACTTGCAGGCCCGCATCTGCGCTGCGGGCGGCAGGTAGTCGTAGGTGTAGTACGACTTGGGATCCTGACCGGCGGGCAGCAGCTTCACCTCGGCGAGCAGCTCCTGCGACTTCGCCCAGAGCTGCGGCTCGGCCTTGCCGATGTACTTCGCGCCGCCGCTGCAGAACAACGGGTGGATGGCCGCGAGCTCCTGCGTGGCGAGCTTCTCGTTGGTGTCCGGGAAGACTTTCTTCACGTCCTTGATCGCCTGCTCGGGATGGTCGATGGCGAAGCTCCAGCCCTTGAGGCTGGCCGCGACGAACTTTTTCACGACCTCGCCGTTGCTCTTGAGATAGTCGTCGCTGGCAAAGATGGAAGTGCTCACGGTCGGCACGCCGTAATCGGCGAAGCGGTAGACGTCGAGCTGCGCGCCCTGCGACTCGGCCTGGATCTGGTAGGCGTCGATCGAGCCGAGCACCGCGTCGACCTGGCCCTGCAGCAGCGCGGGGACCATCGACGCGACCGGCATGTCGATCATGTTGATGTCCGACTCCTTCAGGTTGTTCGCCTTCAAGAGCAGCGGCAGCATCGTCGTCTGCGACGAGCCGGACGGCACGCCGACCTTCTTGCCCTTCAAGTCCTGGAACGACTTGATGCCCGCCTTCTTGAGCGACATCAGGGCGTTGGGATTGGATTGATAGACGGTCGCGATGATCTTCATCGGCGCACCCTTGGCGATGAGCTGCATGACCGAGACCGCGTCGGCGTAGGCGAGCTGGGCACGGCCGTTGGCGACCAGTTGCGAGGTGTTGGCGGAGCCGTTGCCCTGCACGATCGTGACGTCGAGGCCCGCGTCCTTGTAGAAGCCCTGGGCGAGCGCCGCCTCGAAACCGGCGTTGGGCCCGCCGGACATCCAGTTGAGCTGGAAGGTGACCGCCGTGTCGGCCGCTGCGGCATGTCCCGCGGCGAGGCCGAGCGCGGTCGCGAACGTTGCGACGATGAGCGACTTCCTGAGCGGCTGGTTCATGGATCTCCTCCGTTGGGTGTGATCTGGTTCGATTGGAAGAAACGTGCCGCCTCGGGAAATGAGCGAATTCGCGGCTAGTTGTACTTCGCTCGCTGCCAGGGCGTCATCCCCCATTCGCAGAATTCGACGACGTAGTTGATCGCGATGCCGACGATCGTAAGCACGACGAGCACCGCGAACACCAGCTCGATGTCCATCGTGCTCGTGCCGCGCAGCAGCACGTAGCCGAGCCCCCGGTTGGCGCCGACGAACTCGGCGACGATCGCTGCCGTCGCGGCGATGGTGGCGGAGGTCTTGATGCCGGAGAAGATCACCGGCAGCGCCGCCGGGAAGCGCAGATAGCGAAAGGTGTCCCAGCTGGAGGCGCCCATCGACTTCGTGAGGTACAGCAGCCGGTCGTCGAGGATCATGAAGCCGCTGATGCTGGCGAGCAGCAGTGGAAAGAACGTCATCAGGATCGTGAGGAGCACCTTCGACTCGAGCCCGAATCCCAGCCAGACCAGGAACAGCGGCGCCACGGCGATCTTCGGCACGAGCTGCATGAGCATGATCGGCGGATAGACGATCTGCTTGGCGAGCGCCGAGAGCGCGATCAGCAGCCCCAGCGGGATCGAGGTGACGATGGTGAGGCCGAAGCCCAGCAGGATCTCGGTCAGCGTGATCTTGGAGTGCGACCACAGCATGGCTGCGTCGCTGACGATGCGTCCGAACACGGCGCCGGGTCCCGGCAGCAGGTAGGGCGGTATCTTGAACAGCTGTACCGCGCCCCACCACAGTCCCACCATGGCCGCGAACGTCAACGGCGGCAGCAGGTTCCAGGCGATCCGACGCACCAGCCGCGTTCCCTTCGATCCGGTGGACGGCGCGGTCTGGAACGCCGCCGCGGACGGGGGCGCCTCCCAGTCGTCCTGGCGGGACAGGCCCGCCTGCTTCGACGTGGTTGCCGACATCGGAGTGCGTCGTGGAACGGTCGCCGGACTTGAGGGACGGTGAAGCCGATACAACGATCCAACTTGGAATGCTATTCCATATTGTGCCCCGAGCGCAATCGTCGCCGCGTCCCGCAGATCCGTGCGCCTGCAGCCTCGCGCCTTCGAGACCGTGCTCGGCCGGAGCGCCACTCGTCCTGCCGCGTAAGATTTACAAGGCTGGGCCCGATGGCGCGGCATCGCTGCGCATCGCGGCGGGCGGCAAATCGGCGGATCGCCCATCGATGGAGCTCGACGGAGGGTCCGGCTGCGATGGCTCGCTTCTTGCAGCGGTTTTCGATCCCCCATGGCCTACCGACGCAAATCTTCCAGCGGTCAGTCGGCATCGCTAGCCGTTTCAGGTGAGCGTTCTCCAGGACTGCGACCTGCCCAGGACGAGCTCGACACGCGCCTGCGCCAGGCGGAGGAGCGCTTTCGCCTGTTCATGGAGAACGTTAGGGAGTACGCGGTCTTCATGCT
>DASSLJ010000148.1:0-2497 GCA_035689585.1 Candidatus Dormiibacterota bacterium | reverse complement strand
GCGAAGGGGTCGTCTCGTGCGTGAGCGCTGCTTCGTTTGGGGCGCGGTGCTCGCGTCGTTCCGGCCGGGAGCTCGGGTGGCCGTGCACGGGTGAGGGCGCGGTCGAGGTGACCGCGCCCTCAAGCATTGCGTGTTGGGCTTAGAGAGTGGGTGCTGCTGCTGTGCTCGCTGTCGGGGTGGATGCGTTCGCGTTGGTTCGGGGTTGATGTGTGGCCCGGATCAGTAGCGCGGTGCCGCCACCGGCCACGAGGAGTCCGAGGAGCAG
Organism: Candidatus Dormiibacterota bacterium; assembly: GCA_035689585.1. Lineage (GTDB taxonomy): Bacteria > Chloroflexota > Dormibacteria > Dormibacterales > Dormibacteraceae > 40CM-4-65-16. The sequence continues at coordinate 2,232 of DASSLJ010000148.1, read as the reverse complement.
TGCTGCGATGGAGTAGATCGTGATGTTCGGGATCGTGATTCCGATCGCGCTGGTCGAGGCGAATCCGCCGTGGCCGTTGGCGTTCATGATCACGACTCGGTATTGGCCGTCGCGGATCTTCCAGTTGATCTGGGCCTCCGTGCGGGTGGAGCTCGCTTGGGCTACCCAGAACCGCTGTGCGGTGGGAGGCGCGGCGTTCAGCCGTCCGCTGTGGCGGATGCCGGTGATCGAGTACGGGTCGACGTTGAGGTCGGTGACCTGCTCGGTGGCTACGCCGGCGAGGTAACGATTGACGTCGGCCGCCGGGCCGATGCCGACAAACACACCGGCGGTGCCCTGAACCGGGGAGACCGAGAGCCGCAGCGTCGGCTGGCCGGCCACCGAGGCGACGCCGGACGTGTGCTTGATGCTCGTCACCGGAGAGACGATCGCGCTCGTCGGAGTTGAGAGCAGATGCGGCCCGGAGGCGAGGCTGCCGTCGGTCCCGAACGCGGCGAGCACGCCGCCGCCACTGAGGGCGAGCAGGCTGCCGATCACTACCAGGGCCCCACCGGGGAGGAGCCGTCTGAAGGTCCGAATCATTTGCTGCTTGGAGGAAGTCATGTGCTTGTCTTTCATATGAGCGGTGGGTGCTTCGATGACGTCCAAGTTACGCGCGGTCGGAGGGCCCGTCATCGGTCGCGCGTAGGGACCTGATTCCCTCTTTAGACGGAGGCCGCCGCGCGGGAATGGCAGTACGGTCGCGCGTGTGGGTACGCCACTGAGATCATCTTCACAGCGATCGCTGAGGGCCGGGCGGGTCGCTGCGGACACGGCTGCGATCGCGGGGCTGACGCTGGCCTCGCTCCTGGTTTTGTGGCTTCAGCCCGTCGACGCCGCCGCGGGCGTCTCGCGCGGCAGCGACGCGTTGGCCGTCGGCTTTGTTCTGCTGACGATGATTCCTCTGCTGTGGCGCCGTCGGGCCCCGCTGACCGTTGCCGTGATCGCGGTGTGCGCCTCGCTGATCGGGTCGACGCGCGGCTACGCGCTGGCGTTGACGTCGATAGGGGCGTTTGTGGCGCTCGCCTCGGCCGCCTATTTGACCGACCGTCGACGCACGTTCGCGCTCGGCGGCTTCACGTTGGTAGCGCTGATCACCATCTCGTCGATCGCCGGCGGATCGTTCATCGGCGTGCAAGCCTTGATCGTCGATGCCTCCGGTCCGTTGCTGGCGCTGTTCGCCGGTGACGTGATGCGTAGCCGGCGCGTGTATGCCGAGCGGTGGCAAGCACGCGCCGAGGAAATCGAGCGGCTCCGTGACGCGGATCGGCAGCGCGCCGTGGCTGAGGAACGCGTGCGCTTGGCACGCGACGTCCATGACATCGTCGGCCATTACCTGGCCGGCATCGCGCTCCAAGCCAGAGCCGGTCTGCGGCGCGTCCGCAGCGACCCAGCACGCACAACCGACGCCCTCACCGAGATCGATCACCTCGCGAGCGATGCACTGGCCGAGACCCGCCAGGCCGTCGGAATCATCCGCTCCGCTGACGCCCTCACCGATCTCCGGCCTGCCCCAGGCATCGACGACATCGAGGAGCTGATCGCGCGCATTCGGACCACAGAGGTCAGCATCGAGCTGCGCCGCGACCAGCCGGGCCGCTCGCTGCCGGCGTCGCTGCAGACGGCCACCTACCGGATCGTGCAGGAAGCCCTCAACAACGTCATAAAGCACGCCGGCCCCGCGACCGCGCAGGTCACGATCGAGCAGCAGCCCGATGCGCTCACCGTGACAGTCCGCGACGACGGGAAGACGACTCCGAACGCGCGTCCCGACGAGCAAGGCAACGGACTCCTCGGGATGCGCGAGCGCGCCGAGCAGGTCGGCGGAACCCTGCAAGCCGGGCCTCAGAGCAGCGGCGGCTGGCGCGTGCAGGCCACGCTCCCGGTGCGCGAGGGGGACCTGGCGTGAGTCCGCGGATTCTGATCGTCGACGACCAAGCCGTGGTGCGCAGCGGCTTTCGCGCGCTGCTAGAGGACGAGCCGGGCTTCGAAATCGTCGGCGAGGCCCAGGACGGACGCGAAGCGATCGCGCTGGTCGCCCGCCGTCAGCCCGATGTCGTGCTGATGGACATTCGCATGCCCGGGATGGACGGGCTGGAGGCCACTCGCATCCTCACCGGGCCCGACGCCGAGCACCCAGTCAAGGTGATCGTGATCACCACGTTCGACCTGGACGAATACGTCTTTGCGGCA
>DASSLJ010000147.1:0-10256 GCA_035689585.1 Candidatus Dormiibacterota bacterium | reverse complement strand
CTCTGCGACCTCCGTATTCGCAGATGGTGACCGGAGTCGTGCGTGACAGACCCGACCTGCGGCCGCTGACGGTCAGGAGGACGTCGGGTCCCATCGACACCCCAAGCCGCAGCAGGGCTTTGGCAACCGCGTGAAATATGGAATCCATCGCGGAACTTGCGCGCCGCGCCGCGCGACTACGCCACCCGTGCCGCTTCGACCCGCTGGGCCTTCTCCCCAAACACGCTTCCACGCACCACGACCTGCTGGAAGATGAGACCGCCGATCACGGCGTAGGCGATCATCGCGGTGATGACGATCGGGCCCACCCATGCCGTGTTCGTCGTGGTCGTCAGGAATTGGGAGACGGGAGATAGCCAGCCCTGCGACGTCGACTCGATGGCGAAGATCTGCGGGACTAGATAAAGCGCAACACCGGCAGCGAGCAGTAACGTCGAAATGCGGTAGATCCTCAAGTCGTCGTCGGAGTCGTAAAGCAGCTTCACATACAGACTGGCAAAGAGCACGGCACCCGCCAGCGGCGCCGTCAGCGGCAGTGGGATCGTGATGTCCAAGTTCGGGAAGAGGAAGACGAGGCTCAAGGCGAAGGTCGTCAGCACCATCCCGTCACGAATCAGCACATAACTCAACCACCAAACGTCTGCGCCGAAGCGAAGCGACAGCTTCTTGATGGTACGGAACACATAGGGACGCGCGAGATGGAGGATGACGGTGATCGCCCACATCGCCGGCAGCATGGCCGCGATGGTGGAGACGACCCACTGCCGCCCTCCCTGGATGATCGCGTCGACGATCGCCTGGGTGATCTGATCAGGTGTCATTTCGAGTTTCTCCTCAAGCCCCGATGCGGCCCTGCCGCACTCGCAGCGCCTCACTCTTGGCCGGAGCGCGAAGGTTGAACACAAGCGCGACTAGACCCATCACGGCAATCGCCGCGACGGAGAACCAGCACAGAGCCAGCGCCACGCCCTGGTTGGTGTTGGTCGAAAGGGCGGCGGCCACGTTGCTCCAGAAAGGCCCCCAATCGACGGAGGTCAGCTGAACTCCGAGCAGCGTCGGCACCAGGTACAGAGCGCTGCCGATGCCGAGAAACGTCGACACGAGCTTGAATGCGCGAGGGTCGTTGTCGGCGTCCGCGAGGAGCTTGACGAGAAGCGCACCGAAGAGCGCGACCGTGGCGAGGGAGCCGCCGATCGGAAGCGAGTCGGCCACGATCACGTCGGGATACAGGAACATAAAGCTGAGGATCGCGGTCAGCGCGATCATCACGTCGCGGAGACCGATGTACAGGACCCACCAGATGTCGGCGCCGAGCCGCAGCGAGAATTTCCGGGTCGTTCGAACCATGTAAGGCCGTGCCAGGTGGAGTGCCACGACGAGCATCCACAGCAGCGGCAGCGCCGCAGCCATGGTGCCTTCGAGGAACTGCTCACCCCCTTGCAGAAAGGCGTTGATGATTGCCTGCGTCAACTGATCGGGAGTCATGCCAACACCTTCCTTTTCACCTGTACGATCTGGCAGCTCGTGACAACGTCGCAACGCAGACAGCGCTGCGCCTCGGCGCGCGCGACGTCCTCGGAAAGCCCGAGCGAGACCTCCGCCTGCCGGTTGCGAGAATCGATCGTCGCGAGCTCGGCGCTCGCACGTTCGCGCCTTTCGAGGTCGATCTGCATGCCGAGCGGCATGGGCGGAGAGGCGCGGCGCCAGAGCGGGACGTATTTGCTTTCGGGCAGCCGCCGGAGGTGCCGATCGATGGCCCATGCCGCTCGCTGTCCCTGCGCCACCCCCTCGATCACGCTCTTCGGGCCGGTGGCGACGTCGCCAGCGGCGAACACTCCCGGCTGGGCCGTCATGAGCGTCTCGGGATCGGTCAGCAGTCCACCCCAATCGCCGAACTGGATGCTCGAGCCTTCGGGAAGGATCGACGGATCGGGCGCCTCTCCGACCGCCACGAGAAGGGTGCGTGCGCTGATCGTGAAAGTGCTCCCCGGCACCGGGGCGACCTTGTTGCGGCCGTCCTCGGTTCGGCCGACGATCTGGAGGCGCTGGCACCGCACCTCGGTCATGGCACCCCTCCGCCCAACGATCTCGACCGGCGACACCAGGGGTTCGATCGAGACTCCTTCGTGCTCGGCCGCGCGTATCTCTTCGTGCTGGGCCGGCATGTCCTGCTTGGTGCGCCGGTAGAGGACCTGCACACTGCTCGCGCCGGCGCGCCACGCGGAGCGAGCGGCGTCCATCGCGGTCGAGCCTCCGCCGACGACGAGGGCGGGGCCACTGAGCGTCACGTTCTCGCCGAGATTGACCCGCTTGAGGAAGAGGGTAGCCGGCCACACGCCATGAAGGTCCTCGCCGGGCACGCCAAGCGGCTGGCTCTTCATCGCGCCGGTGGCAAGAAGGATCGCGTCGTAACCCTGCGCCTTGAGGTCGTTGAGCGTGATGTCACGGCCCAGCGCGGTGTTCAGCTTGAGCTCGACGCCCAGATCCAGGACGCGGTTGATCTCGGCTTGAAGAACCTGCTTGGAGAGTCGGTACTCGGGGATGCCGATCGCCATCATTCCGCCGGCGACGGGCATGGCCTCGATCACGGTCACGTTGTAGCCACCCCGCACCAGCTGGTAAGCGGCGCTGAGACCGGTCGGTCCGGCGCCGACGATCGCGACACCCTCTTTTCGCCGTTTCTCCGGCGGAAGCGCTTTCGGGTAACCCTCCATGCCGTGGTCCGCCGCGTAGCGCTTGAGTTCACGGATGGCGACCGGCTCGTCCATGACACCGCGCCGACACTCGGTTTCGCACGGCGCCGTGCAGACCCGCCCGCAGACCGACGGAAACGGGTTGTATTCGGCGGCCACCGCGAGGGCGTCCGCGTAGCGCCCTTCCCCGACAAGCGCGACGTATCGGCCGGCGTCGGTTCCGACCGGGCACGCCTCCTGACATGGAGCGAACAGCCTGTCCGATCCGTCGCCGCCGTTCCACGTGCGCCAGACCTGCCAGCTCTCCTGCCGGCGTCCAGGCTGCCAGCGCGTCAGGTCACCCCAGGGGTCGGTATGCGTTTCCTTGAGCGACTCGGTGGTGTACGCCGAGAGGGGCACCCAGCCGGAGTCGGACTCGGGTCCGTGGCTGATCGGCCCCTGCTGCGCGGCCACCGCAGGTGTGCCTTCGACGGCGCTGACCGTGATCACGGCGGTTGGGCACTCGGTTGCGCACAGCTGGCAACCGATGCACGTGCCTGACTGGATTGGGAACTCCATCATCCACGGCTTAGGCCCGTCGCCCGCGTCGACGCCAGATTCGATGGTCGGGCTGAGAGTGCGCGTCATGTCGAGCGCCTGGACAGGACATACATCCATGCAGATGCCGCAGTTCAGGCAGTTGGATCGATCGACCTCGAACTGGAATCCCAACTTGCGGCATACGATGAAAGTCGATGTCCCGCCGAAATAGGGTCCAAAGACCCTGTCCGGCAAGGACTTTGGGCTCAAAGCTTCTACGCAACGACCGCAAAAGTCTGTGCGGATCGGCATTCATACGTAGATGGACATCTAGAAGTTTGTCGCAGGCGAAGTCGATAAGGATCGTCCTGGTGGACGACCACACAGTGCTCCGCGATGGCCTTCGCCGCATTCTCGAGCGTGAGGTGGACCTCGAAGTCGTAGGTGAGGCCGCGTCCGGCGAGGCTGCCCTCGAACTGATGGGGCATGCGCGGCCCGACGTCGTCCTGATGGACGTCCGGATGCCGGGCATCGATGGGATTGAGACAACGCGACGGCTTCGGTCGGCACACCCCGAGATCCAGGTGCTCGTGCTCTCGGCGTATCCGGAGTTCACGCGGGACGCAATCCAGGCCGGAGCGGCGGGCTACCTGCTCAAGAGTTCGCCCACCGAACTGCTGGTGGCGGCCGTGCGCGCCGTCGCGCTCGGCTCGACCTGCATCCAGACGAGCCTGCTCACTGGCGTTCCATGGAGTCCCGGCGATCGTCGGCGACAGGAGGGTGCGCTCAGCGATCGTGAAGTCGACATCCTCCGGCTGGTCGCGCGCGGCCTGACCAACCGCTCCATCGCGCGCGAGATCGGAATCGCGCCTCGCACGGCCGACCAGCACGTTCACAACATCCTGGTCAAGATCAGGGCGGGCTCGCGAACCGAAGCCGTCCGTTACGCGATAGAGCACGACCTGGCGTTGGACGGCTGAACGGATACGCTGCACGCATGTCGACCTTCGTGCGCGTCGCCCACCGCCGGGGCTGGGAGGTCGAGGTGATATCAGGCACGAAGCTGGTCGAGTCGTCGATCCACAGCACGCGCAAGGAGGCGCTCGATCGCGCGATGTCGCTGGCACCGGATTGGATCGAGGTCGGCGACATCGTCGCGCTCGACACCGAGGATCAGCATCACGAGTGGACCACGCTCCGGCGCGAGGCGGACGGATCGTATTCGCCGAGCGCGCTCAAGTGGCAGCGGAGGCAATCCGGCTGATGCATCCGATCCTCGAGGGCCTCTTGCACCAGCATCGCGACGCGGAAGTGATGCTGAAGGACCTGCGCGCAATCACCGGACGGGTGCGTGGTGGCGCGGTTCGCCAGCCCGACGTCATGGCCGAGCTGTCGCGACTGAGACATGAGATCCAGGGCGAGGTCTTGAGCCACTTCCGCGAAGAGGAGCTCGCCCTTTTCCCTGTGCTCGGGCGCCATGTCGACGCATCGAGTGGTCCGATCGCGATCCTGATGGAAGAGCATGCACAGTTCCGCCAGCTCGAGCTCGAGTTCGACGAGGCGCTGGCCGCAATCGAATCCGGATATCAGGACGGCTGGGAGGACAAGCTCTGCGATGCCGCGGACGCGATCGAGCGTCTGCTGCCGCCACATATAGAAAAGGAAGACGAGGTGCTCTTTCCGATGGCCGAAACGATGCTCGACGAATCCGAGTGGAACGAGGTCGAGCGGCTGTGGCGCGAAGCCATGGCCGCCACCTCAGAGCATGGTTAGGCCTCCGTTCACGCTCAGCGTCTGACCGGTTATGTAGGTAGCGTCGGGAGAAGCGAAAAAGCAGATCGCGGCAGCGATCTCTTCCGGCGTTCCGGTGCGACCGAGGGGGATGGTCCTCACGATCGCCGCGATCAGCTTCTCGTTGCCTTCGACGATTCCCGCGAGCAGCGGCGTGTCGACCAGGCCGGGCGCCACACAGTTGACGTTGATGCCGTAGCGTGCAACCTCGCGCGCGAGCCCTTTGGTGAAGGCGATCACCGCTCCCTTCGCGCCCGAGTAGACGACCTCGCCGCTCGAACCGACCCGCCCGGCGTCGGACGCGACGGTGACGATCCTTCCGTGTCCCTGCTCCCGCATGAACGGAAGGACGGCGTGACACGTCGCAAGGTGCCCCCGATAGTTGATCGCGATCACTCGGTCCCAGAACTCGGGATCCGTGTCGGCGAATGGGCCTGCGCGATCCCACCCCGCGTTGGACACGAGGATGTCGATCTTGCCGAACTCCCGCACCGCGCGCTCGGCCAGCACGGCGACGGCCGAAGCGTCCGTCACGTCGACCGCATGCGCGACTGCGCGGCCGCCTTCCGCGTTGATCGAGTCGGCGACCGTGCACGCGCCTTGCTCGTTGACGTCCGCGACGACCACGCACGCTCCGCCTGACGCCAACCGCAGCGCGGTTGCCTTGCCGATCCCGCTTGCAGCGCCGGTGACGATCGCAGCCTGCTGGGCAAAGGCCGGCATCACGCGCGACCTCCCCGCAGCAATCCCGCGCTGTCGATCTCGCGCAGGATCCGCAGCTCATCAATGGTCGGCGGCGGCGTCGCCGGCAGATGTGCGGGCACGATGAGGTCGAAACCTGTCGCCTCGAGGACCTGTTCGAGGGCGACCCCCGGATGCAGGCTGGCGAGACGGGCGACGTGCTCGTCAGAGTCGAAATCCATCGTGCACATCGGCGTCACGATCAACGACGGTCCGCCGCCGTGAGTGGCGGGGAATCCAGGGCCGCTGACGAAATCGACGTGCGGGACGAACGTGCGCCGGTCATGCGCCGTCGTGTAGATCACGACCCGGCCGGCCCGTGCGACGAACGGCAGCCCGACGCCGCCCGGACCGCGCAGCGACGGCTTGCGCCATTCACCGACCGGCCCGAGGTTGCAGTTGCCGTGCGCGTCGATCTGGACGCCGCCGGCGAAGAACACATCGACCAGGTCGCCGCGTCCCTCGAGCAGGATCACGTCGGGAAGGGGCAGCACGCAAGTGGCGTCGAGCAGGCGCTCGTCGCAGCTCGATGCCACCAGTGGATCGAGATGTGGATTGACGGCACCGCTTCCACCGGCAATGAACCACAACCCCGGAGCGGTGCTCAGTTGGGCCAGCCGGCACGCGGCTTGGGGCAACGCGCTGACCGCGCCCATGATGGCGACCTCGCGTGGGCGCAGCTGCCGTGCGAGCACGACTGCCATGAGTTCGGAGACGGAGTAGTCGACGGCCGCCGCGATGCTCATGCCGGCGCCCCCACCGGGGCGGCATCGATGCCCCGAAGGTATTCCTGAAAGCCTTCCGGCGTGCGCGCGAGCTTCATATACGCACGCAGCGCCGGTTCGTCGTAGCCGTACGCGCCATGCGACGCGGTCGGCAGGCAGCCGCCGGGAGCGACCACGACCGCGCTCACGAGGAAGCCGGGCAAGACGCTCTCCGCCGGATGCGCGGCGATCTCGTCAGGCTCGGCCATCCTCTCCACCTGGACGATGACTTTTGTCGCCGCCATCGCCATCAACCTGTCGGTGAAGTGAGCGCCGGCAAAGAAGACGTTTCGATCTCCGTCGGCGGCCGCCGCATGGATCAGCGCCACGTCCGGTCGCAGACCGACCACCGAGATACGCCGTTCGCCCGAGAACGGATCGGTGACGGTTCGAAAGTGATGCTGGTTCGCGCTGCTGACGTCCGAGCGCTCGAGCCCGGGCGGAAGCGGAACGAAAGGGATTCCGCCTGCGCCGGCGTAAAGGCCGTGCACGATCGCCGCCTCGCACAGTTCGAAGACCTCCAGCCCACCTGACTCGGCCGCCCTCCTGTAGGCAGGCGCCAGGCCGAGGTGCTCGAACCCGATGTACGAGGTCGCGACCGATCGCACCAACCCTGCGCCGATCAGAAGGTCGGCTGCGAGCGAGGCTGAAGGACTGGTCAGCAGGCAATCGATGCCGACGCGCCGGCGCACAATTTCACGCACCAGCTCCATCGGATGGTTGTGCATGTGCATGCCTCCGACGGCGACCAGAGCGGTTCGCTCCGGCAGGAGTTGCGCGATGGCGTCGCCGGCGCTGACAAACATCTCTACGACCGGCCGTCGGATCCCGCGGTCGTCGACGCCGCGGCAACCTTCTCCAGCGCCGCACCGCAGTTGCCGCAGAACGCGAAACCGGCGGGAATACCTTTGGCGCCGCACGAGTCACACGTCGAGGTGTACGGGCCCCAGACGAACTCGCTCCAACCGCCTTCGGCCGCCTTGCGCCGGATGCCCCTGTAGTCGGGCTGCCGCTTCTCGACGAACGCCGTCATCCCTTCCCATGGCTCGAGGGTTGCGAAGTGAAGGCTGAGCCAGTCGCGCGCGTGGCCGATCGACGCGGACCAGGACTGGTCCTTCCAGTAGTTGACGGCGGCTTTCGTATATCGCGTGCACTCGGGAAACTTGTCGATCAGCTTCTCCGCCAGCTCATCGACCGCCGCATCGAGCTGCGTGAGCGGGACGACTCGGTTCACGAGTCCCCAGTCGAGCGCGGTGGCCGCATCGATGGGATCGCAGGTGAACAGCATTTCGCGCGCCCGGCGATCACCGACGACGATCGGCAGCCACTGCGTGGCGCCGCCGGCGGCCACGCTGCCGACGCGCGTGCCGACCTGGCGGATCGTGGCGTGATCGGCCATCACGGCGAGGTCGCAGGCCATGTTGAACTCGTTGCCGCCGCCGGCGACGATTCCGTTGATGCGGGCGATCACCGGCTTGCCGATGTTGCGCAGCTGGTCGTGGCACTCCTGGAACAGCCCCATGTACTTCCAGTAGTCGCGCGGCCGCTTGAGATATTCCGACTGGTACTCGGCCACATCGCCACCGGTGCAGAACGCCTTCTCGCCGGCACCGGTCAGCACGACCACCGCGATGGAGTCGTCCCACGATGCGTCCTTGAAGGCGATCGTCATCTCCTGGAGTGTGTGCGCCGAGTAGCAGTTGTAGACCTGAGGCCGGTTGATCGTGACGCGGGCAATCCCGTTTTGTTTCGAGTAGAGGATCTGCTCGAAGTCGAAGTCGTCTGCCGGCCGAGGATCGAAGCTGCTCATGCCACTGCTCCTTGCGCCGCGGAGGCGCTGCGTCCCTTCCACTCCCCTGCCGCCTGCAGCTTGCGCACCCGCTCGAGTCCGAGCAGCGCGGCGCCGAGAGCACCGTTGTAGTGCCCCATCTCACCGTCGGGCACGTTGACGGGAGCTTTCAGCTCTTGCTTGATCGCCTTGACGAAGGCTTCGTTGCGGCTCATCCCGCCGCAAAACGTGAACTCGGCTTCCATGCCGACGCGCTTCATCAGCTGGTGCGCCCGTCCAGCGAGAGAGATCACCGCCCCGTACATGATGTCCTCGGGCTTGGTGCCGCTCGTCAGGTGGTTGATCACCTCGGACTCGGCGAACACCGCGCACACGCTCGAGATCGTCACGGGATGACTCGATGAGATCGCGAGCGATCCGATCGACGCCGGGTCTAGGCCCATGTAGCGCGCGGTCTTCTCGAGGAAGGCGCCGGTGCCTGCGGCACATTTGTCGTTGAGCCGGAACGAGCGCACCTTTCCGCGCTCGTCGAGCTTGATCGCCTTCACGGTCTGGCCGCCGACGTCGAGCACGGTCCTGGTGGCAGGGAACTGCGAGATCGCACCCTTGGCGTGGCACGTCAGCTCTGTGATCTGGAGGTCCCGCATTGGCACGACGTACCGGCCGTAACCGGTGGAGGCGACGTAATCGACGCCGTCGTCGGCGATGCTTGCGGATTCCAGCGCTTCTGCATAGCCACGCTGCGCCGCCGCGGCGAGGTTGAAGCCCGTTTTCACCATCGAACGACCGGTGATTATTCGCGCCTCGTCGAGCACGATCGTCTTCGTGTACGTCGCGCCGACATCGACACCGACGACGATCACTGTTTCGCCTCCTCGCCGGCGCGCCCGATCTGGATCAGCCGCTCCTGCGCATCGCGGAACTTGCGTACAGGCAGCTCCGGGCATACCTCGCAATCGCCGGTCGTCGCCCGCGCCGAATCCAGCTGCGCGCTCACCGTCATCGCCTCGACAGCGCCGGCGGCACCGGTCATCGCTTTCTCGAGCGCGAAGAGCGCGGCGCCGATGGCTCCCATGTAGTGCGCTTCCTCGCTGACGTTGAGATGCGACTCGAGCATCTCTTCGAGGATCTGCACCATCGCGACGTTGCGCGTCACGCCGCCGGTGAACGTCAGCTCGCTCTCCACCCCGACGCGGCGCAAAAGGGAGATGCTGCGCGTGGCGATCGCCTGGTGGACACCCATCAACACGTCCTCGACCTTCTTGCCTCGTGCGAGCCAGTTGATGATCTCCGTCTCCGCGAAGACGGTGCATGTGGTCGTGATCTTCACCGGGTTCCTGGCCTGGAGCGCCAACGGTCCGAGCTCGCCGAGCGGGATGTCGAGCGCCATCGCGGCGGCTCCGAGAAAGCGGCCCGTGCCCGCCGCGCACTTGTCGTTCATGCAGAAGTCGAGGACCTGGCCTTCGCCGCCGATCTTGATGGCCTTGGTGTCCTGGCCCCCGATGTCGAGCACGGTGCGTGTTCCCGGGAACAGGTACTGGGCGCCCCGTGCGTGACAGCTGATCTCGGTGACCTGCGTGTCGCCGAACGTGACCTTGTAGCGCCCGTAGCCGGTGCCGACCACGAAGGCGACGTCGGGCCGTTCGATCGCAGCCGAATCGCAAGCGAGCGCAAATGCGTTCTCCGCGGCCGCCGTGACGATCCCACCGGTGTCGATCAACGATCTGCCGAGCACCCGGCGCCGTTCGTCCATGACCACTGCCTTGGTCTGCGTGGATCCGACGTCGACTCCTCCGACCAGCATCACATCAACCCTTCGCCGCCGCGGCGGCGGCGGCTTTGCGCGCACCGAGCGCCTCGAAGTAGGCGTCGATCCGGTTCTTGAACTGAGCCTCGGACCACAGACGCGGGTCGACGAGGTCCGACTCGATGAACAGCGCCGGGATGTCCTTGGTGCGC
>DASSLJ010000146.1:0-21410 GCA_035689585.1 Candidatus Dormiibacterota bacterium | reverse complement strand
GCTGATGCGCGCGGTGCGCGCGGCGAAGCGAACGCTCGACGCAGGCTTCACCGCCGTGCGCGACGCCTCCGGTTCTCCGGCCGGCGTGCGCATGGCGATCGACAACGGTTACTTCCCCGGCCCGCGGATGTTCGTAACCGTCACGGCCCTGAGCCAGACGGGTGGCCACACCGACTCGCATTTCCTGTGCGGCGCGGACCTCGACATCCCGCTGCCCGACCGTCCGCACGCCGTCGTCGACGGCGTCGAGAACATGCGCTTGCGCGTGCGTGAAGTGATCCGCGCGGGCGCCGACTGGATCAAGCTCTGCACCTCCGGCGGCGTGCTGTCGCCAGGTGATCAGCCGCACCATTCCGCGCTGACCCTCGACGAGATCCGCGCGGCCGTGGACGAAGCGCGGGTGCAGGGCCGCAAGGTGATGGCGCACGCGCAGGCGAACGCAGGCATCAAGAACGCGCTGAAGGCGGGCGTCGCCACGATCGAGCACGGCATCTGGCTCGACGGCGACGCCATCGAGATGATGCTCGACGGCCACAACGCGCTGATCCCGACCCTCGTCGCGCCGCACTGGGTCATCCGGCACGCCGAGGCGGGGAAGATGCCGTCCTACGCGATCGCCAAGGCGAAGGCCGTCATCGACGACCACAAGGCGAGCATCAAGCAGGCGATCGAGTCGAACGTGAAGATCGCGTTCGGCACGGACACCGGCGTCGGGCCTCACGGCAGCAACGGCGAGGAGTTTCTCCTCATGCACGAGCTCGGCATGGAGCCCATCGATTGCATCCGTGCCGCGACCACAGTGGCCGCCGAGACGATCGGGATGAAAGGCGTCGGCAGCCTCGAGCCGGGTTCGTGGGGCGATGTCATCGGCGTTCCCGGCGACCCGCTCGCGAATCTCGAGCTCCTCGCCAAGCCCGAGAACATCAAGCTCGTCGTCAAAGGCGGAGACGTGGTCAAGCGATGAGGCTCGACTGGGCGCTGCTCGCAAACGCCGCGGAGGCGCCGCCCAACGGGCTCGTCTACATCCTCGGCGCGGGCTTCGACACGCTGATCCGCGACCAGTACCCGACGCCGTTTGGCGGCGTGGTCGTGCTCCGGCTGCAGACGACCCGGCTCGAAAGCGAGCGCGCGCACAAGGTCGAGGTCCACTGCACCGACGAAGATGGCAAGCCGTTCGTGCCCCAACCGATCGTGGTCAACCTGGCGGCACGTCGTGTGCCGGAGGACTATCCGCACGGCTGGGACCTGTCGGCAAGCATCGTCATCAACCTCACGTCGGTGCCGATCGAGCGACCCGGTTTCTACAACTTCGAGATCCTGATCGACGACCAGCAGGTGCGAACGCTCCCGTTCCGCGCGGTCAAGGCAGCGGCGGTCCACACCGTTTGACCGCCGCGGTCAGCAACTTCGTCGCCTCGTACGGCCTCGTCGCCGTGTTCGTCCTCATGGTCTTCGAGAGCTGCGGGTTTCCTTTTCCGAGCGAGGTGATCATGCCGACTGCGGGGCTGCTGGCCGCGACCGCCCACATTCAGGGCGGTCTGGCCGCCGTGATCGTCGTCGGCGCGTTCGCGAACCTCGTCGGATCCCTGATCGCGTACGGCCTCGCCGCACGGTTTGGCGAGCCGCTCCTGCTCGGCCCGGGCCGTTACGTCGGCATTCGCCGCCACCATCTCGAGCTGGCCGACGGCTGGTTTCAGCGCTGGGGGCAGCTCGCGGTCCTGATCGGCCGCGTTCTGCCCGTTGTTCGGACTTACATCTCGTTTCCGGCCGGCCTGGCGCGCATCGATCTTCTGCGTTTCTCGCTGCTGACGTTCGCCGGCGCTCTCCCGTGGTGCGCGGCGCTCGCGCTCGTCGGTTACGTGCTGGGAGAGAACTACTCCCGCATCAGCGGAGTCGTGGAGAAAGCCGCGATCGTGATCGCGCTACTTGTCGTCGTCGTGGTCGCCGTCTGGTACGTGCGAGGTCGCGAACCGAGCCGCCGAGAAGCGTGAGACATCGCGGCCGGTCTTGCCGTCGATGACGAGGTCCGCCGCGATGTCGCCGATGACGGCGCCGAATTTGAAGCCGTGACCTGAGCAGGCGCTGATGACCACGATGCGCCGATCGTCGGGCGCAAAGTCGATGACGAAGTCGTGGTCCGCCGTGTTGGTGTACATGCACGTCAGCGTTCGCCGCACGTGGCCGCTGACGCCACGCAGATAAGTCGCCGCCATCAAGCGCAGCGGGTCGATGTCGGCATCGCCGACCTGGCGGTTGATGTGTTCGGGGTCTGTGTTCGCGCCATCGTGGTGCCGGCCGACCTTGACGGAAGCGCCGTCCAGCGACGGGAAGCCGTAGACGTCGCCGAAGTGCTCGGTCTGGCGGATGAAGACCGGGAACTGGTCAGGAGAGAACCACTTCGCGTCACGCGCGATCGACAGCCACGCGTGCACCTGCCTTTCCACCTTCAGCGGAATCCAGGGAATGAGCTCGGGAGTCCACGGCCCGGCGGCGACGACCACGGCATCGAATTCGCGCAACAACTCGCTTGGGTTGTCAACGCGCTGCTCGCGACGCACGTCCTGTACCTGCGCGAGCATCGCTGTGACCGCACCTTCGGGGTTGAGGATGCCCGCCTTGCGGTCGAGGACCGCGACCTCGCCATCGTGCGGTGAATGGCCTGGATAGCGCTTGCGCAGTCCGGCCGCGGTGAGCACGTCGATGTCGAGACCGTGCTCCTTCGCCGATCGCTGCGCGCCGACGACCGGCTCGGAGTCCGCGGCGCCGACGTAGAGCGCGCCCGTCATCGTCAGCAGCTGCTCGCCGCTGATCGATTCCAGCTCGCGCCACAGCTCGAACGCCTCGTGCAGCAGCGGCACGTAATACGCGCCCTCGAAGTAAGCGGTGCGGATGATGCGCGACTCACCGAATGAAGAGCCGTGCGTGTGGGGGGGCGAAAACCGGTCGAAGCACACGACGTCGACGCCGCGCTTGGTCAGCCTCCATCCGGTGGCGGCGCCCATGACGCCGCCCCCAACGACCGCGACTTTCAAATCAGTCCGGTGTTATACGCGCGATCGGCTGTCCCGGCACGACCAGGTCACCGATGTCGAGCAGAAGCGCCTCCACCGTACCCGACACCGGAGAAGGAATCTCGGCGTTGACCTTGTCTGTGTGCGCCTCCATCAACGTCTCGCCCTCCGCGACGTGGTCGCCTTCGTCCTTGCTCCACGCACCGACGGTGATCTCCTCGGCGCCCTGCAGGTCGGGCATGACGACTTCCTCGATCTCGGCGCTCACCGCTTCAGGCTAGAGGCTCGGCCGGAAACCCGTCGCCGGATTTTCGGCGCCCAATGCGGCCCATCTGCGGGTTCAGCTCCTGCGCTGCTCGCTCATGCAGTCATTCAGATGCACTCGCTGTGCTGCTCGTCGCTTCACCCGCATCTTGGCCACCTGGCTCGCCGAACCTCTCGGCGCCGGATTTCGGCCGCGCCTCTAGGCCATCGACACGACGTCGAGAAGCTCGGAGTCCCAGTAATCGACGCGCCCTTCGGGCATGAACAGCACCCGACCGGGCTCGAGCGCGTCGACGAACTCCGGGTCGTGGCTCACGATGACCATCGTTCCCGGCCATTCCGCGAGCGCCCGCGCCACGCCGGTCCGTGACGGCGGATCCAGGTTGTTCGTCGGCTCGTCGAGCAGGAGCAGGTTGTGCCGGCCCGCCACGAGCTGCGCCAGCGCCAGCTTGGTCTTCTCGCCGCCGGAGAGCGTCCCCGCGTCCTGGCGGGCGATGTCGCCGGTCAGCGCAAACATGCCGAGAAGGGCCCGCAGGACGCGCTCTTCTGCGTCCGACTGCTCGCGCATGTGCGCCAGCACAGTGGCGCCCGCGCGAATGCCCTCGTGTTCCTGCGCGTAGTAACCGAGCGAGACGTTGTGTCCGAGCCGAAACGATCCGGCATTGGGCTCGCTCTGGCCCGCAAGGATTCGCAGCAGCGAGGTCTTACCGGCGCCGTTGAGGCCCATGACGAGGAGGCGCTCCTGGCGCTCGACCTCGAAGCTGACGTCGCGGAACACGAGCGGACCGCCGTAACCCTTGGCCAGACCGTTGACGTGGAGCGCGATCCGTCCGCTGTGGGGCGGATCGGGGAAGCTGATCTTGAGCTTGCGCTCGCGCTTGGGCGCCGTGACGCGTTGAGCTTTCATCCGCTCGACGCGGCTGAAGATCGCGTGCGCCTGCTTGGCCCTCTTCTGGGTCTGGCGGCGCATGACCTCGGCGAGCAGGGTCAGGCGCTTGATCTCCGCCTCCTGCCGTTGGGCCAGCGACGTCAGCCGTTTTTCCTCGGCCTTGCGCGCGGCCTGGTACTGCGAGTACGTGCCGCGGTACTCGATCAGCCGCCCGGCGTCGAGGTGCAGCACGCGCGTGATCGACGCGTCGAGCAGGTTGAGGTCGTGGCTCACGACGATCACGGCGCCGCGGTAGTCGCGGAGGAAGTCCATCAGCCACGACTTGGCGTCGCTGTCCAGGTGGTTGGTCGGCTCGTCCAGCAGCAGCAGGTCCGGATCGGCGAACAGCACGCGTGCCAGCTCGACGCGCCGGCGCTCGCCGCCGGACAGAACGCCGAGCGGTAGGTCGACGCGGTCAAGACGCAGCCCAAGGCCGGCGGCTATCCGCCTCGCGTCCGCCTCGCCCGAGTAACCGCCGAGATGGCGGTACCGTTCCTCGGCCTCGGAGTACTTCTCGATGGTGGCCGCCGAGTGGTCGTTCTCGAGCTGCCTGTGCAGCTCAGCGAGGCGCGCGGCGGCCTTGTCGAGGTCGCGGCCCGAGAGGATGTGCGATAGCGCAGGCGCCGACGCCTCGCCTCGAGGGCGAGGGTTCTGCGGAACGTAACCGAGCGTGCCGCGCCGCAGCGCCACGCCGGCCGCGGCGTCGTTCTCGCCGGCGAGGACCTTCAGCAGGCTCGTCTTGCCGGCGCCGTTGCGGCCGACCAGCCCGACCTTGTCGCCCGCGGCCACGGTGAAGCTCGCATCGGAAAGAACCCGACGCGCGACGACGTCGATGGCGAGACCTCGGACCTGCAGCATCGCGCGTCAATTGTTACGACAAGACACGAGCGACGTTCCGTACAGCAAATCTCGCAGGAGGCCGAATCCCATGAAGAAGGTCCTTGTCGTCATTGCCATCGTCGCCGCGGCGGCCGCCTGCGGCGGCGCGGCTAGCGGTGGCGGAGCCAGCACCGCAAACTACAGCGGTCGCTCGAACAGCCTGGCGCCGGTGAGCCAGAGCGGTCAGCCGTCTAAGACCTCGGGCCAGCCCGGCGACACCATGACCGCGCCGAACGAGACTGTCCCGACGCTGCAGGGTCCGCCGGTGATCCGGACGGCGCAGCTCGCCATCACCGTCGGATCGGGACTGTTCGACTCCAAGCTTGCCGACGTCCGCAGGCTCGTCGAGAGTGAGGGTGGATACATCGCCGGCACCGACGCCCAGGCGTCACCGAACGAGAATCCCGACAACCCTCAGATTCGCACCGGTGTGATCAGCTTCATGGTCCCGGCCGGGCATTTCGATGACACCATCGACCAGCTGTCCAAAGTCGGCAAGGTCCAGAGCGAGCACATCACCGGCACCGACGTCAGCGCGCAGTACGTCGACCTCAACGCGCGGCTCGTGAACGCCCAGGCTCAGCTCGACGCCATGCGCGCGCTGCTCGCCAAGGCGCAGAACATCAACGACATCATCGCGGTGCAGAACCAGATCGGCCAGATCACCGCACAGATCGAGCAGCTCAAGGGCCAGATCAAGTACCTCGACGACAACACGTCGTACAGCACGGTCTCGGTGACGCTGACTGAGTCCGGCGCACCGCCGCAAACGACTCCGGCGGACAACTGGGGCTTCTTGACCGCGCTCAACCAGGGCGCGCACAACTTCATGACGACGATCAACTACCTCGTCACCGGCCTAGGCGCGATCGGACCGTTCCTCGTCCTCGTCGCGGTCGGGTTCATCGTGTGGCGGCGCCGCCGCCCGGCTCTGCCGAAGCACGCGTAATCACGACGGCGGGCTGGGATGAAATCCCGGCCCGCCCGCGTAACCTCCTGCGGTAGTGCTGAGGTCATAGATGGGGCCGGAAGAAAGTGCCACAGGACCGGCCGAGATCCTCGAGCTTCCAATCGAACCGAGCGCGACCGAAATCGCGCTCGACGAGCTCGAGCTCGTCTATGCGTTCATCTACGCCCGAGTCGGGAACCGCGCGGACGCCGAGGACCTGACCCAGCAGGTCGCCATGAAGGCAATACCAAGGCTCCGCCAGGGGGCTCCGGCAAGCGCGATCCGCGGTTACCTGTTCGCCACGGCCCGGTCGGTCCTGGGAGGTTTCTGGAGCACGCGTCTCGGCCTCTCGGAGGCGGAGCTCCGCGAGGACCTCGCCCTACCGGTGCCACTGCCCGAGCCGCCGAACGAGGAGGGAGCCCAGACGGTCCAGGAGATCCTGGCGCAGCTTTCGGACAACTATCGCCGGGTGCTCGAGCTGCGTTTCCTCCACGGGTACTCATTAAAGGAAGTAGCCGCCGAGATGAAGTCGACAGTGGGCGCGATCAAGGTCATGCAGCTCCGCGCGCTCCGCGCCGCGGCCAAGGTGCGTGTGGACCGATGAACCGCAAGCCCGAGAACCGGATCGAGCAGATCGTCTCCGACCTCCTTCACGGCCGTCGCCTGAAGCTGCGCGGCGGGGACGCCGAGGAGAAGGCCGCGATCACGGCCGCAGCTCGGTTGGCGGGCGCGCGCCACGGCCCGCAGCGCATGCATCCCGCGTTCCGGAAACGCCTGCAGCAAACGCTGGAGCAGACGCCGCGCCAGGGCTGGATGACGCGCCGCGCCGCCCTTGTCGCCGGCCTTGGCCTGGCGGCCGGAGCGGCCGGCGGAACGATCCTCGGCCGGGTGACCGAGCAGACCGCCCTTGCCAAGAGCAGCGAGCCGATCAATCCGGACCAAGGACGATGGATCGACGTCGCGGCGATGAGCGATCTGCGCGAAGGTCACGGCAAGCTGGTGGTGGCGGGCAGCGTTCGCGCTTTCGTGTTTCGCAAGGGCGACACGGTCAGCGCGGTCTCGTCGATCTGCTCGCACCTACCGTGCGAGCTCTGGTGGGACGGCCAGCAATCGCACCTTGCGTGTCCATGCCATCCGGCCGCATTCGAGCGCGACGGCCGGCCGAGCCAGGGCTACTCGCTCGCTCCTCTGAACCCGGTGCGCGTACGCGTCACCGATTCCGGGCGCGTGGAGGTGCTCGGCGCGGAATGAACGTCCGGGCCCATAAGTCAAGACAGCTCGCCCTCGACAGATGCCTGCAGCTGTTGGAGGAAGCACAGGTTCGGGGACAGGCGCGCATCGACGGTCCGCTGGGCACGTCGCTCCGCCGCCACCTCGACCACGCCGGAGTGATCGCGGATCACCGGCTCGAAGGGCGGCGCATCGATCGGGTCCTCGATGACATCTTCGCCCTGCAGGCACACCTGCTCGGCCAGGAGCCGGAGGACAGCCGGCACCACAATGGGGCGTAACGCTCCGGTTATCATCCGGTTTTGTGACCACAAGCTTTAGTTCCTCCCGCTCATTTCTCCTCACGTCGGAATCCGTCACCGAGGGCCATCCCGACAAGATCTGCGACCAGGTCTCCGATGCCGTGCTCGATGGAATGCTCGACCAGGATCCGCATGCGCGCGTCGCTTGTGAGACGGCGATCACCAAGGGTCTGTGCGTCGTCATCGGCGAGGTGACAACTCACGCCGACCTCGACATCCAGCGCACGATCCGGGACACGATCCGATCGATCGGATACAACGACGAATCGATCGGCTTCGACGCCGACCACGCGCTCATCCAGGTCTATCTCAAAGAGCAATCGCCCGACATCGCAGCCGGCGTCAATCACTCTCTCGAAGAGCGAGCCGGCGGCATTGCGGCCGACCCCTTCGAGCTGCAGGGCGCAGGCGACCAGGGCATGATGATCGGCTTCGCGTGCAACGAGACGCCGGAGCTGATGCCGCTGACGATCTCGCTCGCCAACCGCCTCGCCCGCAAGCTCGCCGAGGTCCGCAAGAACGGCAAGCTGCCTTTCCTCCGGCCGGATGGCAAGACGCAGGTGACTGTCGAGTACGAGTACGGGAAGCCCAAGCGCATCGAAGCCATCGTCGTGTCCACGCACCACGCGGCGAGCGCGACGCAGAAGGAGATCGCCGAAGGTGTCCGCACTCTCGTCATCGATCCGGTCCTGAAGGGACAGGTCGTCGACGCGCAGACCAAGATCATGGTCAACCCCAGCGGCCACTTCGTGCTCGGTGGCCCGGCCGCCGACGCAGGCCTGACCGGCCGGAAGATCATCGTCGACACGTACGGTGGTGTCGCCCGGCATGGTGGAGGCGCGTTCAGTGGCAAAGACCCCAGCAAGGTCGATCGCTCGGCCGCGTACGCCGCGCGTCACGTCGCCAAAAACCTCGTCGCCGCCGGACTCGTGGACCGGTGCGAGGTGCAGGTGTCGTACGCGATCGGGCGGGCGCACCCAACGTCGATTGCGGTGGAGACGTTCGGCACCGGCAACAAATCGGAGGAGGAGCTGCTGAAGCTCGTGCGCCGTCACTTCGACCTCCGGCCGGCCGCGATCATCGCCAACATGGATCTTCTCCGGCCGATCTACCGCCAGACCGCGACCTACGGCCACTTCGGTCGCGATGACCTTCGCGTCCCGTGGGAGGACACGAACAAGGTCGACGCGCTTCGCTCCGACGCCGCGGTGGCGGCCCGCCCCAGCTAAAGAACGAAACCGTTTCGCGTTCACGACACGCTGAGCCGGCGCGCGGTTCGTTTCGCGCCGGCGCGCCGGCCGCTGACGCTGTACGTCTGCGGAGTCACGCCGTACGACTCGGGCCACATGGGCCACGCCTTCACGTTCTCGATCTTCGACGTGCTGGTGCGCTTCCTCGAATCACAAGGCCAGCGCGTCAAATACGTGCAGAACGTGACCGACGTCGACGACCCGCTGTTCGAGCGCGCGCGGCGTGACGGTGTCGACTGGCGCGAGCTCGCGGACCGCGAGACCAAAGTCCACGTGCGCGACATGAGCACGCTCGGCTGGCGGCCGCCCGACGTGATGCCGCAGGTCTCGAACGAGATTCCGGGCATCGTCGCCGCGACGAACAAGCTGTACGCGCGCGGTTATGCCTACAAGACCGACGCGCTGTACTTCGAGGTCGACAGGTACCCGAGCTACGGCAGGCTTTCCCACCGCACGCGACGGTCGATGCTCGCCAAGCTGCGCGACGAGGGACTGCTGGGCCGGGTCGGACCGGACGCGAAGCGTGACTTTCTCGACTTCCCTTTGTGGCGGCGCTCCGGAGTGGGCGAGCCCGCATGGCCGTCGAAGTTTGGCGAGGGCCGCCCGGGCTGGCATATCGAATGCTCGGCGATGGCGATGCGTTACCTCGGACCGCAGATCGACATCCACGGCGGCGGCCGTGACCTGCAGTTCAGCCACCACGAATCCGAGCGTGCGCAGTCCGAGTCGCTGACCGGCAAGCGACCGTTCGCGCGGGCGTGGATGCACACCGGCATGGTTCGTTACGACGGCCGCAAGATGAGCAAGTCGCTGGGCAACCTGGTGAAGGTCAGCCAGGCGCTGCAGCGGGCACCGGCCGGCGCCGTCCGCCTGTACCTCGTGTCGCATCGTTACTCGCGCGACTGGTCGTTCGCGTGGGAGGGCCTGGCGCGGTATGCACGGCTGATCGAGCGCATCCGCAAATTTCTCGCCGACTCCGAACGCGAGGATCGACAGGAACGGGCGCCCGCTCGCGGGCTGATGGCCGACTTCAACGCCGCGCTCGCCGATGACCTCGACACACCTCGTGCGGTGCGGGCTCTGAGAGCCGCGCTGGCGCAAAAGGACGCGGCCGCGCTGCGGGCGATGCTCGCGATCCTGCTCGGGACCGCCTCTCTCTCCTAGGCCACCTCGAGCGGAGAGCCGCAGTTTGGGCACTCCATGTTCAAGTCGAGCTTGACCATCGTCTCGCACACGGGGCACAGCACTTCGGCTAGCGGCGCGAGTTCTGCTTCGTCGGCGCGCGCCTCGGCCTCGAGCTCAGCCGGAACTTCACCGAGGTCCAGCGCCGGCGCGCCGCAGCTCAAGCAGACGTAACCCGGCTGCGCGACGCGGTAGTCTTGAAACTCCCCCGCCGCGTCGACCTCGACCTCGGCGAACAGCGCGCGAAAGAGGTTGCTTCCGCACTTGCGCGAGCAAACCAGGAGCATGGCGGCTCCAAGACTACGTAACGCTTCGTCTGAGGGTCGCGGTGCCGGCGGCGATCAAGAGAATGCCGAATCCTGCCACAACTGCGAGGTCGACCTGGAGTGAGGTCCATGTCAGGTCCGCGCCCTTGACCATGATGTCCCGCATGCCGTTGACCGCGTAGGTCAGCGGCAGAACGTTGGAGATGTACTGGAGCGCCTGCGGCTCTGACGAAACGGGGAAGAGGATGCCGCAGAGAAGGAACTGAGGCACGATCACGAGCGGAATGAACTGAACGGCCTGGAATTCCGACCGCGCGAACATGCTGAGGAAGATGCCGAGGTTCACCGCGACGATCACCATCAGCGCTTCCATGAAGAAGATCAGGAGCACCGATCCCTGGTTGTGGATCTTCAACACCGCGAGCGCGAAGACGAGAACCTCGACCGCCTGCACGAGCGCGAGCACCGTGAACCCGAGCATGTAGCCGAGGACGATCTCGCCGCGGCGCAGCGGGCTCGCCATCAGCCGTTCCAGCGTCCCCTGGGAGCGCTCGTTGAGGAAGGAGACGATCGTGATCACGAACACGAGGAAGAACACGATCAGGCCGATGAACGCAGCCCCGAAATAGTCCAGCGTGTCGAAGTCGGGCCCTCCGTACAGGTACGTGACCGTCGGGTGGAAGCTCACGGCGCGGCCCGGGCCCTGAGACGCGAGCGCGGCCATCGACCCCTGAAGCGCCTGGATCACGGGCGCGCCCTGGCCCGGCTGCGAACCCTCGATGTGGATTTCAGGCGCAACGTTGCCCGATTGCGCCTGCTGCGAGAAATCGGCCGGAAAGACGATGTATGCGACGAGCGTCCCGTCCTTCAACTTGGCATCGCCGTCGGCGGCGTTGATGTCGGTGGCGGTGATATGGCCGGACGATCGCAGCGAGTCCGCCACGATCGCGCCAAGCGGTCCCGCGTCTTCGTTGGCGATGCCGACCTGCGGCGCGCTCGAAGAGCCACGGATCAGGTAGCCGAGGAGGCCGAGGATCACGATCGGAGCGACGAACAGGAGCGCGAGCGTCCTGCGGTCACGGCGAAACCCCTGGAGGAGACGTCGGGTGATGGCACGGACGCGGTGGCCGCTCATGACTCGCTCCTCCGCCCTGCGAGCTCGAGGAATGCCGTCTCGAGGTTCTGGCTCCCCCCCTGCTCGCGGATCTCGGCCGGAGTTCCTTCCGCCAGCAGCCGTCCGTACTGGATGAGGCCGAGGCGCTGACACCTATCCGCCTCGTCCATGACGTGGCTGGACACGATCATTGTCGTCCCGTCGGCGGCCATGCGCCGAAATGCCTCCCAGAACTGGACGCGCAACTGCGGATCGACGCCGACGGTCGGCTCATCGAGGAGAAGCAGTTGCGGTCGATGCACCAGCGCGCACGCAAGCGAGCAACGCTGGCGCATACCACCGCTCAGCGTTGCGACGACCGACTTGCGCCGGTCATAGAGCTGAACGAGCTCGAGCGCTTCCTTGACGCCGCCATCGACGCCGTTGATCGCCGCAAAGAACCTCACGTTCTCTTCCACGGATATCGATGGGTACAGCGCCGCCTGCTGCGTCATGTAGCCGATTCGACGGAGCACGGCGACGTTCGGCATGCGCTGGTCGAGCACCGTCACTGTCCCGCCGTCGGCCGCGAGGAGACCGCAGATCAAACGGATCAGCGTGGTCTTGCCCGCGCCGTTGGGGCCGAGCAACCCGTAGATCTCGCCCTTCCGGACTTCAAGAGTTACTCCGTTCAGCGCTTTGAGCGCGCCGAATGACCTCGACACGTCCTGGACGCTGACCGCGTAGGTCTCACTCATCGCTCTTCTCCTTACGTCTGCATGCCGCGGAGCCATGTGTCCGCGAGCACCGTCATCGCTTGCTCGCCGTCGATGTCCAGCCCGAGGACCTGCTCTGCCGCCTGGCGCGTCAGGACGTGAAAGAAGATCGGTCCCATCAGCGACTGCAGCGCGAGCAGTGGATGCATCGTGCGCAATCGCCCGGCCGACATCTGCGCGCCGAGGTAGCGCACGACCGCCCCGACCACCTTCGTGATCACGCTGCGTGCGGCCTCTTCCGTGTCCGGCGCCAGCCGGCTCACCTCGAAGAACAGCGCGCGCAAGAGACCGGTCCGGTTGTCGCCGAGCCCATAGATGGTGCGGTAGATCGTGCGCGCGACCTCTGGAATCACCACGTCCGGTGGATCACTCTCGTGGCGAGCGAGCACTTCGATAACCGGCTCGAGTGGAGAGTAGGCGTAGACGATCGCGGTGAACAGCGCCGACTTCCCAGGGAAGACGCGGTACAGCGTCGCCCGCGAGACGCCGGCCTTGTCGGCGAGCTCGTCCATCGAGAGCGCTGACACTCCGCTGGCCCCGATCAGCTCGAGTGCCGCTTGGAGGATTCGGTCTTTCGAGTCCGGCTCGGGCTGGCGGCTCAACGCCTCCAGCAGCTCGGTGCGAGAGCGGAAGGCGCGGTAGAAGGTCGCCCTCGAGACGCCGGCCGCCGCGGCGAAGTCGTCGACGGTGGGCCGTCCGCCCATCGCGAGGACAACTCGCGCGTGGTCGAGGATTCGGTCGCGGCTGGCGGCCTCGCGCATGCGACGAAACTAGACGAGACGTATCGTCTTGTCAAGTACCGCTCGACCGATCTTAACCACCTGGGTTGTCGCCGGCGCTCCAGCCTGTGATCCTGTCGATCGAGATGGCGACGACCGGACCGGCCGGACGGTGAGAACCGTACTGCGGATATTTCTCGGTGAGGAGATCGACGGCGTGTTCGGCCAGCTGGTGGTCGCCGACCACGTGCGCAGTGCCGTCGATCCTGACCCACCACAGCCGCGACCAGTCCTCGTCGTACTCGTCGAAGAGCACTGCGACCGCGGGATTGACCGCGATGTTGCGCAGACGCTTGAGGTTGACCGTCTGCTTGGGCTTGGAGTCGACGGCGAAGTAGACCGTTTCGCCCTCGATGACGAAACCGATGGGTACGAGATGCGGCCTGCCCTCGGCGTCAGCCGTCGCAAGGTGCGCGTCCCTCGATGCCGCGGCGCGCTGGCGCATGGCCGTGGCCTCCATCGAAGGAAGTATCGTTGAGCCGTGCAGCGGCTCCGGACCTATACCGTCGACGAGGCGAACCGCGAGCTGCCGCGCGTTCGGGCGATCGTTGCCCAGATCGCCGAGCTCTCGGCGCTGCGCCCCGACCTCGAGGAGCAGCTGCGCATGGCCGATTACTCGGCGCACCGCCCCGGTGCCAACGGCGAGGACCGCGAGCGGCAGCAGCAAGCGCGTGACGCCGTCAACGGCGCGGAGGAGGAGCTGCTCAAGGCCGTGCTGAACCTGAACAGCATGGGCATCCAGCTCAAGGGCCCGCTCGAGGGGCTCATCGACTTCCCGTCCTACCGCGACGGCGAGCTGATCGAGCTGTGCTGGAAGCTCGGTGAGGAACGGGTCGAGCACTGGCACCGCATCGGTGAGGGCTTCGCCGGCAGGAAGAAGCTCTAGGCGCGCCCATAAACCCGCGAGCGCCGGCGGTGACGGGTCTCGACCGAGATCATTTACCGCGAGGGCCGGCAGTCGCGGTCTATTCGGTTGTCGTCGTCTTCTCTGGCACAGGGCCCCGTACGGCTTCGTAAACCGCCCTCGCTATGCCCGCCGCGTCCAGGTCGTGCTCCCGGAGGATGTCCGAGGCCTTGCCCTGGGGCAGGAACTCGTCGGGCAGCGCCACCGTGCGCACCCGACCCGCGAGGCCCTGAGGCGCCAACGCTTCCAGCACCGCTCCTCCGAACCCGCCTGCGCCGACGTTGTCCTCGACCGTAACGACCACCGGGTGCGTGCGCGCCCAGTCGGCGATGCGCGGATCGACGGGCTTGATCCAGCGAGCGTTGACCACGGCGCAGGCGACGCCCTGCCCCTCCAGACGCTCGGCGGCTTCGACGGCGACCTCGACCATCTTGCCAATCGCAAAGATCACCGCATCGTCGCCCTTCCGGATCTCCTCCCAGCGGCCGACGGGCAGCGGCTCGACCGGAAGGTCCGGGGTGGAGGGCACTGGTCCCTTGGGATAGCGAATCGCCACCGGACCGTCGGTCGCAAGCGCGGTCTCGAGCAACGCGCAGAGCTCAGTCGCGTCTTTGGGAGCCGCGATCTTCATGTTGGGGATCATCCGCAGGTAAGAGAGATCGAAGATGCCGTGATGGGAAGCGCCGTCCGGTCCGGTGACTCCCGCGCGGTCGATGACGAAGACGACCGGCAGCTTGTGCAGAGCGACGTCCATGATCGTCTGGTCGAATGCTCGGGCGAGAAACGTCGAGTAGATGCACACGACGGGATGCATCCCGGCCATCGCCAGACCCGCCGAGAAAGTGACGGCGTGCTGCTCGCAGATCCCGACGTCGAAGAACCGATCCGGGAACTCCTTGGCGAAGTTCAAGAGGCCGGTCGACGACGCCATCGCGGCGGTGATGGCGCAGACCTCGGGGCGGCGCGCCGCAGCGGTCATGAGTGCTTCGCCGAAGACGTCGGTGTAGGTGAGCTCGGTCGACCGCGGCCGGCCCGTGAGCGGATCGAACGCGCTCACGCCATGAAGCTTGTCGACCTCGTCCTCGACCGCTGGGCCGTACCCGTGGCCTTTCTCGGTGACGACGTGAACGACCACCGGCTCGCGCAGCCTCTTGGCGCGTGTCAGGACCTCTTCGAGTGCCGCTTCGTCGTGGCCGTCCACGAGGCCGGCGTACTTGATGCCGAGGCTCTCGAACATCGTCGAAGGCTGCAGCAGCTGCTTCAAGCCTTCCTTCACTCGGTAGGCGGCCTGGTCGGCCGAGTAGCCGACCAGCGGAAGGTCGCGGAGGAGGCGAGAGATGTCTTCCTTGATCTTCTCGTACCGCGGATCGACGCGAAGCTGGGCGAGATGACTCGCCAGCCCGCCGACGGTCGGCGCGTAGGAGCGGCCGTTGTCGTTGATGACGATGATCAGGTTCGGTGGCTTGAGGTGGGCGATCTGGTTCAGCGCCTCATACGCCATGCCTCCCGTGAGAGCGCCGTCGCCGATGACCGCGACGACCCATCCCGGAACGTGCTTGCGCAGTCGCGCCTCGGCGATGCCGAGCGCGTAGCTCAGCGACGTCGAGGCGTGGCTGTTCTCGACCAGGTCGTGCTCGGATTCTTTGCGCGAGGGGTAGCCGGACAGCCCCCCGGCCTGCCGCAGCTTGGAGAACTCGGCTGCACGGCCGGTCACGAGCTTGTGAACGTACGCCTGGTGGCCGGTGTCCCACACGATCGCGTCCTTCGGACTGTCGAAGACGCGATGGAGGGCGAATGTCAGCTCGACGACGCCGAGGTTCGGGGAAAGATGACCTCCGGTTCGCGAAGTCTGTTCGACCAGGAAAGCGCGGATCTCCTCAGCGAGCTCGGGCAGTCGGTCGGCGGCGAGCGCGCGGAGGTCGGCGGGCGTGTGGATGGTTTC
This sequence comes from Candidatus Dormiibacterota bacterium, assembly GCA_035689585.1. Classification (GTDB taxonomy): domain Bacteria; phylum Chloroflexota; class Dormibacteria; order Dormibacterales; family Dormibacteraceae; genus 40CM-4-65-16. The sequence continues at coordinate 5,655 of DASSLJ010000146.1, read as the reverse complement.
TAGGAGCGCCACCTAGGGTTAACGCCCAGCGGTCCTCGTACGTTCCGAAACTGCCGGCGGCGGCCAGGAATCGGTCGGTTTTGGGGTCATGAGCTCGGCGAGCTCGATGCAGAGCCTCGTGCCGGCGCCGCTCGGTCCGCGCAGCACGGTGGTGAGCTCGAGGTTGGTGTTCCACGACGACGCCGCGATGTCGATGTGGGCCCACGGCTTCCCGCCCGCGAACTCACCGATGAACATGCCGCCCATGATGGTCCCCGCCTCGCCGTACTCGCCGTTTTTCATGTCCGCGATCTGGCTCCGAAGAAGGACGCGGTAGTCCGCATAGATGGGCAACCTCCACACTCGATCCCCGGCCTCGCGTGACGCTCGGTCGACCAAGGACCAGAACTCGTCGTCGTTGCTCACGGCCGCGCTGGCGGCATGGCCGACGGCAACCGTGGCCGCGCCGGTCAGCGTCGCGAGGTCGATCAGGTGAGTCGCGCCGTTGCGCAGCGCGTGCGTGAGGGCGTCGGCCAGTATGAGCCGGCCTTCGGCGTCGGTGTTGACGATCTCGACCGTCTTGCCGTCGGCGCTCACGAGCACGTCGCCCGGCCGCTGGGCCGTCGGCCCCGGCATGTTCTCGACAGCGGCGATGATCGCCATGGCGTCAATCGGCAGCTTGCGCGACGCGATCACGTCGATCGCGGAGAGCACGGCGGCGCCGCCGGCCATATCGCCCTTCATCCGGCTCATGTGCTCGGGGTTCTTGAGCGAGATCCCGCCCGTGTCGAACGTCACTCCCTTGCCGATGAGCGCCAGCACGGGGCCGGCGTAGTCCGGGACCTGATGATTGCCGTGGTAGCGCACGCGGATCATGCGCGGCGGCTTCGCCGATCCCGATCCGACACCGAGGATCAGGTTGTATCCGCCGGCCTTCAGCTCCGCAGGGCCCAGGACCTCGATCTCGAGGTTGTGGCGCTGGGCGATGCGGGTCGCCTCCTGCGCGAATGCATCCGGCGTCAGTTCGTTGGCCGGCGCGTTCTGCCATTCGCGCGCGCGATTGGTGGCCTCGCCGTTCTCCTGAGCGGCGAGGACCTCGTGCTCGCGTCCGCTGCCGAAGCCGGCGAGGAGGACCTCGTCGATCTCGCGCCGCTCGGGGGCTGCGCCGGTCTGGCGTGAGCGCCGCTCGAACGTGCCGAGAACGCACCCCTCGACGACGGCCTTGAGGCTGTCCTCGCCCAGCGGTTCGGCGCGAAGTATCGCCATGCGCTTGTAGCCCCACGTGCGCGACGCGCGCACCAGTTCGTGGTGCGCACTCCGGACGCGCTGGCCGTCGAGATCGTGCAGCGCGCCGAGGCCGTAGAGGATGACGCGGCGCGGTGTTATCCGTCCCTGCGCCGGGATCGGCAGCACCTCGTGGATGCGGCCTCGGAACTCGGCGTTGACGACCATCTCATTGAGGACTCCACCCATCGCCTTGTCGAGCTCGAGGGCGGCGGCGCCGAGCTTCTGGCCGGTGATGACGGGGATCGCGAGCGCGTCGACGTTCAGCTCGGCCGGATTGGCCGAGACCAGGCTGATCTTCACGGCACCCCTAAGGGTAAAGAAGAGGTCGCGCCGTTAAGCCAGTTGTTCAGCCACCAGTTCGACGACGTGTGCCGCTCGCAGCTTCAATCCGCGCTTGCGCGCGGCGGCGGCGATGTGCATGAGGCATCCCGGGTTGTCAGACGCCACGACTTCGCAACCTGTCTTGGCGATGGCGTCGAGCTTCCACTGCGCGAGGCGGTCGGCCACGCCCGGCCAGTCCAGGCTGAACGTCCCGCCAAACCCGCAGCAGTTCGCGATGTCGGGAAGGTCGACGACCTCGTAACCGGCGAGGTCGAGCAGGCGTCGCGGCTCGCTTCTCAGCCCGAGCTGGCGAAGCGTCTGGCAGGAATCGTGGTACGCGATCTTCAGTGTCATGCGGTCGCGGTCGACGAGTCCGGGCCTGCTCTCGAGCAGCTCGAGCACGAATCGGGTGGAGTCGCGCATGCGCGACCGTAGATCGTCTTCCGGCGCCGCACCCCACTCGGGGGCGTCGATCGTGAAGGCGCCGAAACAAGATGCCGATGGGGTGACGATCGGACCCTTGGAATCTCGCAGACTGGTTGCGAGCTGGGCGCTGAGGTCGCGGCCGGTCGAGAAGTCGCCGGCATTGGCGGCGATCAGCCCGCAGCACCACTGCTCCTTGGGAAATCCAACGCTGTAGCCCGCCGCGGAGGCGATCCGTTCCAGCGCGGAGGCGGCCTGGGGCCACATGCGATCGCCCAGGCAGGAGGCGAAGATCGTCAACGGCTCACCGGCCGCGGCGTTGGGATGGTAGCGGTCCCGGTACGGGGTCGAGGCGAGCTGCGGCGAGAACGGGGCGGCGGTGCGCAGGACAGCGTCGGCGAGGCGCGGGCGCTTCCACATCTCGATCAGCGCCCGCTTGCGGACCGATTTGCGGCCGTTGTGCCGGTGCTCGAGGATCTGGCGCGGCAGGGGAATGTCGACCGGGCACACCTCCTGGCACGCGTTGCACTGCGCGCAAAGCGTGTTGGCGAGGTCGGCGTCCTCGAGCCCGTGATGAAACGGCGTGAGCACGAGCCCGATCGGCCCGTTGTAGACGTGGCCGCCGAAACGATGGCCGCCAACCGCCATGAAGGGCGGGCATGCGTTGGAGCACGCGCCGCAGCGGATGCACGTGAGCGCGTCGCGAAAGGCCGGATCGTCGAGCATCTTTTCGCGGCCGTTGTCGATGATCACGCAGTGCATCTCGCGTGGTCCGTGGACGCCGATCGTCAATGACTGCTCGATGTCTGCCGAGCGCGATGGCCCTGTGATCCAGTTGACGTAGCTGGTGATCAGCTGACCTGTCCCGCTGCGCGGAAGCATGCGGAGGACGGCGACAGCGTCGTCGAGGGTGGCGACCAGCTTGTCAATGCCGAAGACGGCGATGTGCACGAGAGGCAAGGTGGTCGTGAGGTCGGCGTTGCCCTCGTTGGTGACGAGAACGATGGTCCCGGTCTCGGCGATGGCCATGTTCGCGCCGGAGATGCCGACCGTCGCCTCGATGAACTTCTGGCGCAACGATTCGCGTGCGTGCTGCTGGATCGCTTCGACAGTCGCCTCGGTGCCAAAGACGTTCGCGGCGTCTTCTTTGGTCAGGTGAATCGCGGGCGCGATGAGATGGGACGGATGGGTGTGGGTGAGCTGCACCATGCGCTCGCCGAGGTCGGTCTCGACCACCTCGACGCCGAGGCTCTCGAGATAGCCGTTGAGCTCGATCTCTTCGGTCGCCATCGACTTGCTTTTGGTGACGACCATTCGCTTGCCCGCCGGCAAGGTGCTGCCGGCGTTGAAGCAGATCTGGCCGATGATGTCGCGCGCCTCTTTCGCGTCGTTCGCGAAATGGACGACGCCGCCGACCGCCGAGAGCCGCTGCGTGAACTGTTCGACCAGCTCGGGTAGGCGGTCGAGGTTCGCCTGGCGCCGGCGCTTGAGGTCGGCGCGACCCTTCGCAAAGTCGAACGACTCGAACGCGACGTTGCGCCGGCCGCGCAGGCCGGTCATCGCGTGGATCAGCGCGCCCTGCAGCTTCTCGTCTTTGAGCGCCTTGTCGACGCGGCGCGCGAAGTGCCTACGAGTTTCCGGCACTACTCGTCGCGGCTTCCCTGATCGCTTCGTGCACCGCCGTCGGTGTCGACACCGGAGTCAAGCATATGGTTCCGATGCAGACGACGGCGCGGTCGTCACCGTTGGCATCGATCACGGCGTAAGGATGCGCAGCCCGTGCGGCGTGCGCCAGCTCTCGGTTGCGTGTCGTGACCTTGATAGCGTGCGGAAGGCGGTCGAGCGCCCGAGCGAACACCGCAGCCATCAGGCCGTACTGCTGCGGAAGCTGCGCGACCGACTCGAGCGCACGCCGCGCTCGCTCGCGATAAGGCGACGAGGGATCCGCGAGCAAAGTGTCGAGCTCGATCAGCGCGATCGCCGCGATCGAGTTGTCCGCCAGCGGCTTGATGCGCTCGCCGAGGCGGCCGAGGTCATCCCCACCGGCGCGGTCGTAGTAACCGCCGAAGTCGCGGTCGGCGTATCGCTCGTCCATGTGCGCGGCGAGGTCGAGGGCGATCTCGAGGCGATTCGCACGCACCGCCGCCCACAGCGACCACACCTGATCGCCGAGCTGGCCCCCAACGCCTTCGGCATGGATCATCCCTTCACCCTTGCGGTACGCCCGCGCGAAGAGCGAGTCGAGCAGCTCGTCCACGGGCAGACCGGCGTCGAGATAGCTGATCGCAAGCGCGGCGTTCCATGCGGTGTAGACGCGGCGGTCGACGTACGGAGGAGTCAGCTTTGCGCGCTCGGCGGCATCGAGCGAGTAGTAGTGCTCGTCGGCGTCCTGGCTTCCCGCGTACAGGCCGGTCGCCGGATCGCGCAGCACTCGGTCGAGGTATCCGGTGGTTCTCTCCAGCGCTGGTTTCATATCCGCGAGGTGCAGCGCTTCGACCAAACCGGCGTGGTCTTCGAGCATCTTCTCGAAGTGCGGCACGCTCCAGTCTTGCGTCGTCGAGTAGCGGAAGAAACCGCCCTCGACATGGTCGTACGTGCCGCCGGATGTCATCTGCTCGAGCGTGTGTGCGGCCATGCGCCGGAGATCCGCGTCGGCGCGCAACACCGACTGCTCGAGCAGCAGCAGCAGCGCGTCGGTCTGCGGAAACTTGGGCGCGCCGCCGAACCCGCCGTACTCGGGGTCGTACGCCGACTTCACCGCTTCGACGACGAGGTCGACGAGCGCGGGATCGAGAGACCCGGCGCTGCGGGCGAGGGCCGAGCCGGCGCGTTTGCGGCCCTCGAGCACGCGCGTGGCGATCTCCGCCTGGTTGTTTCTGTAGTAGGTCGCGATCCGCGAGAGCGCGCTCGCCATCTGGTCCGGAGGCAGATACGTCCCGCCCGTCAGGATGTCGCCCGCCGGCGTGAGAAACGCGGTCGTCGGCCAGCCGCCCATGTTGTAGCGCTGGTTGATGTCCGGTCGCACGTCGTTGTCGACGCGGATCGGCACGTACTCGCTGTTGATCAGTTCGATCACGCCAGGATGCGAATAGGTCGTCTCGTCCATGACGTGGCACCAGTGGCACCACACCGCGGAGATGGACAGAAGGATTGGTTTGCTGCTGGATTTCGCCTCGTCGAACGCTTCGGGCGACCACGCGTGCCAGTTGATGTCCGACGCGCGGTTGGGCCGGGGCGAGAAGTGAAACTCCGCTGCGGCGTCACCCATCGGTTGAAGGTTACGATGAGGTCGTGATCTCAACCAGCGCGGTCGACGCGTACGTCGAGAAGAACTCCCGCCGCTTCGTCGAGGAGCTCAAAGAGCTCTGCTCCTTCGCCAGCATCTCCAACCACGGACGCGAGGCGGTCCAGCCGGCGCGCGACTGGCTCGCGGCGCGCCTGTCGAAGTTCACCGACCGCGTCGAGACCATCGAGGGCGGCGGCCTTCCGGCCCTGTACGCCGAGGTCAAGGGGTCGGGCCGGCGCAAGCTGCTGCTGTACGAGCACTACGACGTCCAGCCGGTCGACCCGATCGACCTGTGGTCGTCGCCGCCGTTCGAGCCCACAGAGAAGGGCGGGCGCATCGTCGCGCGCGGCGTGGCCGAC
>DASSLJ010000145.1:0-10606 GCA_035689585.1 Candidatus Dormiibacterota bacterium | reverse complement strand
GTGACCATCTGCGCGGTCGCGGCTCTCGAGCACCTCGGCCGGGCGCCGCACCAGACGAAGGTCGTGGTGCAGGGATTCGGCAACGTCGGCAGCATCAGCGCCAAGCTGCTCGAGGAAGCGGGCTGCACGATCGTCGCGGTTTCAGAGGATTACGGAGGGATCTACAACCCGCTCGGCCTGTCGATCAAGCGGTTGCTCGAGTACCGCGCACGCGAGAAGACGATCCGCGGATTTCCGGGTGCGCAAGAGGTTGGCAACCAGGACTTGCTCACACTCGATTGCGATCTTCTTGTTCCGGCCGCGATCGGCAACCAGCTGACGTCACGCAATGCTCGCGACATCAAGGCGAAGCTCATCGTCGAAGGCGCGAACGGACCAACCACGCCCGAGGCCGACGCGATCTTTCGCGAGCGTGGAATCTTTTTGGTGCCGGACATCCTGGCCAACGCGGGCGGCGTCACGGTTTCGTACTTCGAATGGGTGCAGGACCTGCAGTCGTTCTTCTGGTCGGAACACGAGGTCAACCAGAAGCTGAAGGCGATTCTTTCGCGCGCGTTCGGCGAAGTCCTGAAGACGCGCGAAGAGAGAAAGCTGGACATGCGTATGGCGGCTTACGTGCAGGCGGTCTCGCGCGTCGCCGGCGCAACCAGGGAGCGCGGCCTCTACCCGTAAGGCACGGCGGCCCGCGCTTTGGCCGGTAAATCAGGTCTTCGCAGGGACCAAATCCCCGGATAGGCGCGCATATCCGGGGGTTAGATCTCTCGGGTTCGGAAGCTCCAGATGCTGAGCGCAAGTACGCCCGCGAACCAGACGACCACCCAGATGAGGAATTGCGTGGGTGGTGGGTCGACGGCCGCGAACGGATTGGCGCGGCCGAACGTGCCCGCGGCGCGTAGGGCGGCGAGGTACGTGTCCGGCTCCATCGCATAGATCGCCCCGCGCCACAGCCCATCGGTCGGCAGAAGGATGTGGCTGATGACTCCGACGTTCTCGAGCGCCTGGTTCTGCAATCCGGTTCCGATGTCGCCCACCACTCCGGCGATCCATCCCATGAGCCATGCGACGAGCGCGATCACGCCCGCGGTGATGCCCGACAGGCGTGTCGAAAGCATCAAGCCGAGCGAAAGAAGGATGAGTCCCTCGGCCGCGACGAAGACGGTCAGCTCGACCGGATGCGGTGGCAGATAGCCGGTCGCCCAATCGACGGCCACGAGCTCCAGGAATGCGGAGCCCGCTGCATAGATCGCGACCAGCACACCAAGCCCAAGCCACTTGCCGATCACGACCTCGCTGCGCCGAAGCGGACGCGCGAGCATCGAAAGCAACAGGCCGCTCTCAACCTCGCTGGAGATCAGTGGGCCCGCCACGACGGCCGCGCTCAGCGCAAGCACGCCGCTGAACATGAACGTCACCACGATGAGCAGCTGCGACGTGATGAGCGCAACCTGGTCAGGCGGAAGTGGCGTCCCATCCGACCGCGTGACAGTCGTGATCTTGTGAAAGCCCCACGCCGAGAATCCGACCACTATCAACGTCAGCACCAGTAGCGCCAGCAAAAGGCGACGTCGCGACGATTCCTGCACCGTCAGCCGCGCGATCACCAACACCGGTGGCATTACTTCTCCTCGTCCTCGAGCAGCTGCAGGAACCTGTCCTCGAGCGTCTGGTGGCGAGGCGTCACCTCGTAGACCCGGCCACCCAGCTCGACAATCGCCGCGACAAGCTCGGGCACGCGTTCGACCTCGAGGTTGTTGAACGTCAATTGATCGCCCTCGTCGTCGATGCGACCAAACGAAAGCAGCTTGTTTTTGTCCGCCTGCGCAAGGTCGCTGACGCGCACGCGCACGGCGGTGCCTCCGAGCAGTTCGTCCATCGAGCCCTCGGCGATGACGCGCCCGTGGTCGACCACCGCGACGCGGTCGCACACCTGCTCGACCTCGCTCAACAGGTGCGAGTTGAGAAACACTGCGGTGCCGCGCGCGGCCAGGCCGCGGATGATCTCGCGCACGTCGTGGCGTCCGACCGGGTCGAGCGCAGACGTCGGCTCGTCGAGAAACACGAGCTCCGGCTCTCCTAGAAGTGCGGCGCCGAGGCCGAGCCTCTGTTGCATGCCCTTGGAGAAAGTCCCGACCCGATCGCCGGCGCGGTCGGTCAGCCCGACCGTCTCGAGCACTGCCGTGATCTCGTCCTTCCAGCTCGATCGCGGCAGCGGCGCGAGCTCGCAGTGCAAGGCAAGGACCTCGGCGGCAGTCAGCCAGGCCTGGTAGCGGAAGAGCTCGGGCAAATAACCGATGTGGCGGCGCGTCGAGAGGTCACCGATCCGGCGGCCGAGAAGCCATCCGTCGCCAGACGTCGGCGCGAGCAATCCGAGCAGCAGCTTCACCGCCGTCGTCTTGCCGGCGCCGTTGGGACCGAGAAACCCGAACACTTCACCGCGAGGGACGGTCATCGTCAACCCGGCGAGCGCGGTCGTTTTGCCGAACCGCTTGGTCAGCTCAACCGTCTTCACCGCCGGCGTGCCGGCGGCCTCCTCGGGGGAGGAGGCCGCCTGCTCCTTCTCTGCTACTTCGGCCACTGCGCTCAGGCTAAACGCCGTGACTCCTCAGAGGGTTTTGGCGATGTTGACCGCGTCGTCCTTCTTGATCGAACCAGCGACGAGATAGACGTAGCCGTCCTTTCCGACCCACACCACGCCGCCGCCGAGACCGGTGTTGTCGCCGAGCGCCACGCCGTTGGCGCCGTTGATGGTGACCTGGGTCGCCGTTGCGTACTGGACGGGCACCGGGATGAGCAGGGTCGTGGTCGGATCCTTGACCGCGCGCACCGCGTTACGCAGTTCGGGTGAGATGCCCGGCAGCGACAGGACGTAGTTCTCCAGCGTCGCGGCGCTGACCTGCGTCGACGTCACCGTCGGCGCGGTCGACTTCGCGATCACCAGCTGCGGCAGGTTGACCTCGTTGGCGCTCGATCCCTGAGGCTGCTTGAGGTCGCCGTAGATCTCGCCGACCGCGGGACCGACCGTCACCGTCAACGTCGCACCGTCAAGCCCGGCCGGCATGGCGGGCAAAGTCTTGCCTTTGGCCGCGGCTGTGGCCTGGGCCTTGGAGGCGTTGAACGTGAACGTCGCGATCGCTTTGGTCATGGCCCCATACGTGATCGTCTTGGAGATCGTGGCGGGAACGCTTCCCGCCGTAGGCGGCGTTATGCCTGCGATGGCTGCTGCGTCGGACGCGCTCGTCGCCACCTGGAGCTGCGGCTGCTGGGTCCACGCGACCGTGCCGTAGTCGGCGAGCTGCGAAAGCGCCTGCATGTCCGCGACCGTCACCGGGACCGGGGTCACCGTCGACGGCTTGTAGAACAATCCCTCCGCCGCGAATGCGACGACGGCGAGCAGAGCGACCATCGCGGCCGCCACGAGGGCAAGGCGCATCGGCCGCACGGACGAGCGGAAAACCGGCAGGCGGACCAGCCCCGGCTGGAACCGCGGCGCCTCGGAGACTTTCGCAAAAGCCGACCGGACGTCAACAGAAATCTCGGGCACTGCCAGGAGCGTCGCGATCGAGCGCGCATCGCGCGCGATGACCTCGAATCGTGCCTTGCATTCCAAACAGCTGTCGAGGTGCGCGGCATCGGCGCCCACGCGCGCATCCGGATCGTCAAACATCCGGCGCAGTGTTCCGTCAGTTAGATGTGCCACGAATGACCTCCTTGCGCAGAGCTGTCTCCGCGCGTCTCAACAAAGTTCCAACCTGTCCGATGCCAACGCCGAGCGCCTGGGCGACCTCGGCGTAGCTCAGGCCGCTGGCTCGCATCGCGAGCGCGGCCGCCGGCTTTGGCGCCAACCGCCCCAGCGCGGCGCGTACGAGCCGGCGGTCCTCGTCGACCTCCAGCTGCTTTTGCGGATCGACGGTTCGGTCGCCTTCCTCCAGCGCCTGCGCGACCTCGCGCTTCAAGCGGCGGCGCGAGCCTCGCAGCCGGTTCAGCGACGTGTGCGCCGCCGCCCGGTGTAGCCACGCCGGCGCGTACTGTGCCGCCGCCGAGTGAAGGCGGTGGAAGTCGACGAAGACCTCCTGCGCAACGTCCTCTGCCTCGTGCGGGTCCGCGAGCACCCGGGTCGCGATGCCGACGACACGCGCGTATTCGGATGTGAAGAGCGCTTCGAACGCCTGGTCCTCAGACCGACCCAGCGACATCCGGCGCGCTTCGAGATTCATCACCGTTACTCATAAGCACCACTCGCCGCGGGTTTGTGGCGCGTGAGGACCAGGGCGGCGTCGCGCAGGAAAGGCCAGCCGAACAGTCCGGCGGCGAGAAGGCCGCCGAAAATCGCAAGAGCCTCGAGGCTTTCGCGCCCCTGCCTCTGCCAGTACACGTCGCTCAGGTTCAGCCACAACGCGAACTCGTCGAGCGCGAGCGCGGCGCCGACGCCGAAGGCGATCGCGGTGAGACCGGCGACCCAGCTCGAGTCGACCGCCAGCTCGAGCATCCACACGAAACCGACCACGAGAAGCAGAAGGATTCCCCACACGAGATGGTGGATGTGGAGGCCATTGCCGGCAACGACGTTGTGCACCGGTCCTACGCCCATTCGGATCATCAGGGTCAGGAGGCGAACGATCGCGACCGTCACGGCAAAGCCGACCGAGGTCAGGAACAGCCGCTCCCGCCGCTCATCGCGGAAATGAAACGAGTAGACGCGCTTGAGCCTAGCCAGCAAGCGAGCTTGCTTTACGCCGGCGCGAGCTCCGCGCGATCTCGTCCTCGATGATCGTGAAGTCGGCGCGTGGCAGGGCGTGGATGTGGCCCTGGAACGCCAGCGTCCAGTGCTCCGGCGGCCACTTGCGCACATAGTCGAGGCGGTATGCGAGCTCTTTGGCAGGAACCCAGTCGCTCTCTTCGAGCACGATGTCGGCCCTGATGTGCACGCGCCACGGATAGTCCTCGTCGCGGCGCGACGAACGCCAGATCGGTGTGTGGTCCTCGTACATCGGTGACGCGACGGTCACCGTGGCCGCGAAGCCCATCCGGCCGGTGACGTAGTAGAGGAGGCGGTCGCCGACGCGCATCGTCTCGACGCGACGCCGGTGGCGGCTCTTGAGCCCCTGGATGGAGAAGCCGTGCTCGCGCGTCTTGCGGAAGTTGTCCGGAGAGCTGACGACCATCCAGTACTGCGCCGACCGCCCGCCGCCGGATTTGCGCTTGCGTTTCGAGCGACCCGACTTCGCCGCCTTCGCCGGCTCGGCCGGTGGAACCTCTTCGTTTTCGGTCACGTCGCGAAGATTACTTGCCGTTCACCTCGAGGGGTCGGATGGGCCCAAGGTCGCGAGGCTCGGGCAGCAGCGCGCTCAGGTTGCGGATCTGCGCGACATGCGCCATCTCGTGGCGAACCACCAGCTGGCAAACCTCGAGCATGGTCATGTCCGCGCCACGCGGGTCACTGATCGTGCGCTCCCATTCCGTCTTGCCCCAGCCGTGGACGAGATCGACGGTGCGGCGGCGCACGCGCGCGAAGTCCTCGAGGGCCTGGTGCAGGGACACCGCCAGGTCCTGGTCGTGGCCGGGGTCGATCGCCGCGCGGACGTCGGCGCTGGTTTGCCCGTCCAGGTGCGCGTGACGCAGCAGCGCGTCGACCTTCGGCGCCGCGTCGACCAGATGCGCGATCAGGTTGCCGAGAGTCGGAAATGCTGGACCGTGGCGGTAGCGCAGACGTGCCTCGTCGAGCCAGTACACGAGGTCGCTCGTCCGCTCGGGAATCGACGCGAGCAGAAGCACGACATCGTTGGTCGACATCTCCTCCTGGAGTTCCATACACCTACAGCGTAAAGGGGGTGCAAATCCCGACTGCCGGCTCATCATGGGCGGCCATGGACGTGATCGCCGGACCCGACGGGAGGCCGGCGACCTTCGACGGCGCAGCATGGGTATCCGCCGACCGCGCGTACTGGTGGAACGGTGCGGCCTGGCAGCCGATCACGCGCCGACGTGGCTTACGACCCAACTGGTTTGTCATCGGGATGGCCTTGCTCCTGGTGGTGGCCGGCGTGATAGCCGTCAACAAATTCCAGTACGACGCGGCCCACCCGCCCGTGATCCCGCTGGGAGTCACAAACGCGAAGATCGACTCGCCTTCACAGGTGGAGTTCGATTACGCGCAGAAGTCAGCCTGCAACAACCTCACGTTCAAAGGCGTCTTCTACGACAAGAACGGCCAGACCGTGCAGGTCTTCGACATATCGAGCACCACAAGCGTGCCGGCCAACAAGGTCGTGCATATGACCTTTCAGCTACAGCCGCCGCTGCCCGCGAGCGCAGTCAGGTTCGACGCCATCCCGACCTGCCACGACTGAGCCTGTCGCATACTCGACGCGTGGATTACGTCCAGGTTGCGTGCGACGCGTGCGGCACCGCGCTGATCCCAAATGCCGCCTACTGCGAGAAATGCGGCGCCCGAACACGCAGGGCGCGCCGGCTGGTCCGGCTGGCGATTCGCATCGAGCTCGTCTTCTTCGTGCTCGTGGTCTTGATGGTGATCGGATTCACCTGGATCTACGCGGTCCAGCGCTGAGACCACGATCGGATAGTCGCCTATATCAGGCCTTCCGTTGTCGTCCAACCCCGGATTGGCGCGCCAATCCGGCACTACGGCTCTAGCGGCGGTAGATCGCCCGGCCTTCGACTTCGTCCTTGTTCAGGCGCTTGTTCAGGTGCAGTCCCTCGAGGATGAACTCGATCACCGACGCTCGCACCTCGGGCCGGTCGGGCAGTGACAGCCGCTTGAGCGCAGTGGCGATCTCGGGCACGTCGCCGATCGCGCGCGTGTAGGCGCGCGCCGGAATTCCCTCGCCGACCTCCAGCATGCCGCCATCCTCGAATCGCGACACGACTCCTTCGAACTGCGACGCGGAGAAGTGCCGGCTGAACACCGAGCTGATCGCCCCGCGTTCGAGCCGTGCCAGCACCTGCTCTTCCTTGCCTTCGTCCAGCGCCTCGATCTCGACCCGTCCCGATGTCGACGAGGTGAGGAATGCGAGGTCGGTGATGCGCGGCACCGCAAGCGTCTCGCCCAACCGCGCCGCACGTCGCACCGCGTTGGACGCAAGGTTCTCGACGTTGGCGATCGACATGCGCACCGACACCCCGGACGATTGAGAGATGTGCGGGCTGCGTCGCGCCAGGTGCGTGAGCTCGGCGACGATCTCTTTCATAAAGGACGGGAAGACGAGCTCGAAGTCCTCCGGCACGGGGTGCCGCTCGGACTCCATGATCTGCATCTCCTCGCCGATGCTCAACGGATAGTGCGTGCGCACCTGCGAGCCGAACCGGTCCTTGAGCGGCGTGATGATGCGACCGCGAGAGGTGTAGTCCTCGGGGTTCGCGCTCGCGATGACGAACAGGTCGAGCGGCAGCCGCACGCGGTAGCCGCGGATCTGCACGTCTTTCTCTTCCATGATGTTCAGCAGTCCGACCTGGATGCGCTCGGCGAGGTCGGGCAGTTCGTTGATGCCGAAGATGCCGCGGTTGGTGCGCGGCAGCAGTCCGTAGTGAATCGTCAACTCGTCAGCGAGATAGCGTCCTTCCGCGACCTTGATCGGGTCGACCTCACCGATGAGGTCGGCGATCGATATGTCGGGTGTCGCGAGCTTCTCGCCATAGCGATGGACGCGACTGAGCCAGACGATCGTCACGGCGTCGCCGTCTCTCTCGACCAGGTCGCGGCAGCGCTTGCAGATCGGGTCGAAGGGATGATCGTTGATCTCGCAGCCCGCGATCACGGGCACCTCGTCGTCGAGGAGCGTGATGAGCGAGCGCATGATGCGGCTTTTTGCCTGGCCGCGCTCGCCCAGGAGGATGACGTCGTGGCCGGAGATGATCGCGTTGGAGAGCTGCGGTAGGACCGTCTCGTCGTAGCCGACGATGCCGGGCAACAGCGTCTCGCCGGACCGCAACCGCGTCAGCAGGTTGCGCCGCATCTCCTCCTTGACCGTCTCGCGCTTGAGTCCGCTCGCGCGAAGCTCCCCGATGGTTTGAGGACGACCCGAGGTCACCCTTGCACTATAGACAAGGGCCCGGCGAGTTCTGCCTCTGGTTATATTGACCGGGCGTCTTGACTCTTTCGATTCGCGATCGCTACGAGGCTGCACACGATGAGGGGAGGCCGCTGTTGGGCGGCCACCGCGGCAATCCGGCGGAAGCTCCAGAGAACACGATGCGTTCTTTCCGCTCCGCCATCGCCGCGGGCTGCGACCTCATCGAGTGTGACGTGCACCTGTCGTCGGACGGAAGGCTCGTCGTCATCCACGACCACACCCTCGACCGCACGACGAACGGCAGCGGGCTCGTCCACGACTTCACGTCAGCGGAGCTGCGCAAGCTCGACGCCGGAGAGGGTGAGAAGATCCCGCTTCTGCAAGAAGTGGTCGAGCTGGCGATCGGAAAGGTCGGCCTCGTGATCGAGCTCAAGAACCTGCCACCTCTCTACCAGGGCCTCGAGGAAAAGTTGATCAACATGCTGCGCCAGCTGGGCGCGGTGCCGGAATGCGCCGTCATCTCCTTCAACCACGAGGCCATCCACGAGCTGCGCAAGGTCGAGCCTTCGCTCCAGCTCGGCATCCTCGAGGGCGCGCGCCCACTGCACCCGGGAAACATGCTGCGCGAAACGGGCGCGGACGTTTACTCGCCGCACTGGGGCGCCAGCGATCCGCAGGTGGTGAAGGAAGTCCACGCCGCGGGCGGCGCGGTCGCGGTGTGGCCGGTCGACGACGATGCCGCGATCGCCTGGTGCAAGTACACAAAGCCGGATTCGATCTTCTCCAACCGTCCCCGCGAGGTCGGAGCGGCGCTTCGGTCCTAGAGCCCCGGCTCGTTACAGGGGGAGTCGAACGACCGTTCACATAACATGAGCCGGCTTTGGGTGTCGAGCGGCCGCCGTTCGAAGACCTGTACCGCGAGTACCTGGGTCGTGTCTATGCCTACGTCCGAGCGCAGGTCGGTTCGGCAGCCGACGCCGAGGACGTCACCGCCCAGGTTTTCATGAACGCATATCAGGCCTACGAGCGTTTCGAGACGCGGCACGCGACCCCCGCGGCATGGCTGTTCCGAATTGCGCGCAACGCCACGCTCGATCACTTTCGCGCTCAGGGCCGGCGCGACCGGTTGCGCCGGACGATCGAGCACGAACCTCAGCCCGAGGTAGATCCGGCCGGCCAAGCGGAGGAACGGATCCAGTACCGCGCGCTGCTGGCGCGGGTGGCCGAGCTCCCTGAGCGGCAGCGCGACGCCATCTCGCTGCGCCACTCAGGACTCCGCTTCGACGAAGTCGGAGCGCTGCTCGGGTGCAGCGAGGACGCGGCCAAGATGCTGTATCACCGAGCGCTGAAAGCCCTGCGCGAGACCGTTCAGAAGGAGCACGTGTGAGCCAGAACGGCAAAGAGCTCGAGCTGCAGGCGCTGGAGCGCCAGCTCGACGACGCCTTCGAAACGACGAGGCCTCGTGCGGGTTTCGAAGACGAGCTGTGGCTGCGCATGCAGTCGGCCCGGCCCGCGCCGCGGAGGCTTCGCGACGCGCTGGCGGCGTTGTGGAGCGGGATTCGCGCCGTCCCGGCGGTGCCGGCTACAGCCACCGCGCTGGTGCTCATCGTCGCCGTGGGCGTTGGAGTCTTCACCCTCGGCGGACTCGGGCATCCGGGCGGCGGCTCAACGAGTGCGGTCGGACGCCTCGCAGCCCCCAATGAAGGTCAGTCTTTCGCCGGGACCTTCGGCAAGGTTCCTTCGCCGGTCTTCAACACGACACCGAAGGCGGCGACGCCGGAGACGCTCGCGCCCAGCGGCGCCGATTTTGCGGGACCGGTGCGCCTCCAGTGGACCGGCACGTTCGACCTGAACATCACGACGGCTCCGGTGTTTCGCTACGCAGAACCGTCGCAGACCGATGCCGATCAGTTCGCCTCGGCACTTGGTGCCGTCTTGCGCGGCCGCCCGTCCGGTTTTCTCGGCACATATTCGGCGGCCGATTACACGCTCAAGGTCCGCGGCACGATCTCCTCGCCGCAATCGAGCCCCGCGTATTTCATCTTCTCGGGGCTGAACCTGCCGGCCAGCGACACCGCCGGTGGTCCTCAAGCCTCGGCGGACGTCTTTCTCGCCCAGCACAGCCTCGTGCCGCAGTGGCCGTACACCGTCGCGGTCGACAGCACCAACGATCCGGTGAAGGTCATCTACGAGAGGCAGTTCACGGTGCCCGGTTATGGACCCGCTTATCTGCTCGATGCGAGCGGCAATCACTACGGTCTCGAGGTGGACCTGTCGGGCAACCGCGTCGTGCTCGCGTCGGGCATGCTGCCGGCGAACTTCGACGTCGCCAACTACAACGTCATCAGCGGCGCGGACGCGATCACTGCTGCGGTCGCGACGTCATCGCCCCAAGCAAGCCCCGCGGTCCCGGTCGTGCAGCTCAACCACGCGGAGCTCGTGTATGTCCTCGTACCTTCCGGCGATCACAGCTTCTACGAGCCCGCATTCCTGTTCACCGGCACGCTGCAGTCCGGCGGTCAGTCGTATATCAAGCACGTGCTCATCCCGGCGGTCGATCCCAAGCAGCGGTCCTGACG
>DASSLJ010000144.1:0-3950 GCA_035689585.1 Candidatus Dormiibacterota bacterium | reverse complement strand
GGCGCCATCCTGGCGAACTCCGGGCACTTCAACTCGGAGATCAACCTGAAGGCCCTCGATGAGCTGGCGACGACGGTGCGCCAGGTCCGGCCGTCGGTGCAGGAGTACCGCCTGGCCGATTCCCGGCGCCTGTTCCTGCTCGGCGAGGGACGTCTGATCAACCTTGCCGGTGCCGAGGGACATCCCGCCGCGGTGATGGACATGAGCTTCGCCAACCAGGCGTTGTGCTCGGAGTACATCGCCAAGAATGCAGCGCAGCTGGAGAAGAAGGTGTACGACGTACCCGTCGACATCGATGGCGAGGTCGCGAGGCTCAAGCTGCAGGCGATGGGGATCGCGATCGACACCCTGACCGAGGAGCAGCAGCGCTACCTATCTTCTTGGGAAGAGGGAACCTGAGGTCGGCCGGCCGCGACGTTCCTTGCATCTACGCGGCCTAGGCGACGGGGCGCCACGGCGCTGAAGCCTGCGTCGACTCCTGTGCGCGCTCGGTCACACATCCGCTGGATGTGCTCCGTCGCGTGCTCGTCGTCTCCTTGGCTCCGGCCGCCGATGCCGCGAATCTGCGTCGGAACGCGCGGCCAGCCGACCTTAATCTAAGCGCCACGAGAATGTTTGGACCCGCCCGGCGCACCTGGGTGCTGGGCGGAGGAGGAGCTCGAGGCGCGGCCCAGGTCGGCGTCCTCCAGGCGTTGTTCGAAGCCGGCGTGGAGGTGCCTGCCGCGATCGTCGGCACGAGCGTTGGCGCGCTCAACGGCGCGTCCATCGCGGCTTTTCCCTCGCTTGCCGGCACGATGATGCTGCGCGAAGTCTGGTTGTCGCGACATGCCGCGACCGTGTTCGAGGCGCATCCGCTCGGCGTCATCATCTCCGGCCTTCGCCGAGAGCTCGTCAGTGTCATGCCACAACGCAACGTGCGCAACCTGCTCGACCGGGCACAGGCGCTCACCGGTGTGACGACGTTCGAGCAGATGCGGATCCCGCTCGCCGTCGTCGCGACCGACATGAACGCCGGCAAACCGGCGGTCTTTCGCTCAGGGGAGCTCGGGCCCGCCCTGCTTGCCTCGACCGCGATTCCGGGTGTTTTTCCCTCCGTTCGGATCAACGATCGCGAGCACCTCGACGGCGGCGTGGTCGAGAACACGCCACTCAACATCGCGGTTGATGACGGCGCCCGCGACATCCTCGCGATCAGCCTGATGGCGGGTGGAGAGTTCGAGCAGGCGCCGACCTCGTTGCCCGAGCTCATTGCGCGGACTCTGCAGCTCTCGCTGCACCACCAGATGCTGAACGACTACGAGCGGCTGCGCCAGCGCGCGCGGATCGTGGTGCTGTGCCCGATCACAGCGCCTACCGCCACGTGGGTCATGAAGCGCGCCCACGTCGAGTCTGTCATCGAGGCGTCCCGCACCGCCGCCGCCCAGCTCTTGAAGGAGCGGGGATCGCGACTCTTCCGCCACTCCGGAATTCACTACATCCCCCTCAGCTGACAAGCGGCCGTAGGCAAGATCGCCGGATCTGCGTCGCCCATTTCGGCCGATTCCGTTGTCAGCTTCTGCGCTGCTCGTCACCCCCGCGCAACCACGGCGCGGGGACCCCAGCAGGTGTGCGCTCGCTCCGCTGCTCGTCGCTTCCTAGGCCTCGGCCGCCTGGCCGCCGCAGCTCTCGCCGATCTGCCTCCGTCCGCTTGTTAGGATTCGGGGCCTACCTGGCGCTTGGGGAGACGCCCAATCGGCGGCGTGTCCTTGCCGGCGTGGGAAAGGAGGAGCAACAGTGCCGTCTCTGTTCACGTCCGAATCCGTCACCGAAGGCCATCCCGACAAGCTGGCCGACCAGGTCTCCGACGCCATCCTCGACGCGATCCTCGCCAAGGATCCGCTTGCGAGGGTGGCATGCGAGGCGATCGTCACCACCGGTCTCGTGATGGTCGTCGGGGAGATCACGACCGACTGCTACGTCGACATCCCTCGCATCATTCGCCAAACCGTTCGCGAGGTCGGCTACACGCGCGCGAAGTACGGCTTTGACGCCGAGACATGCGGGATCGTGGTCAGCATCGACGAGCAGTCGTCCGACATCGCGCAGGGTGTCGACGTCGGAGGCGCCGGCGACTCCGGAATGATGTTTGGCTTTGCCTGCGACGAGACGCCGGAGCTCATGCCGCTGCCGATCACGCTTGCGCATCGGCTTGCGCGCAAGCTCGCGGAGGTCCGTCGGAACAAGACGCTCAGCTACCTCCGTCCGGACGGCAAGGTGCAAGTGACGGTTCGCTACACCGACGAGGGCAAGGTCGATGGAGTCGACAACGTCGTCCTGTCGGCGCAGCACCACGACGAGATCGATCCGGCGCAGCTGCGCTCCGACATCGCCGAGCATGTCCTCGACGCCGTGATCCCGGCGGAACTCCGCAACGGCGCAGTGCGTTCGTTCATCAACCCGACCGGCAGGTTTGTCATCGGCGGCCCCGTAGCCGACGCCGGATTGACCGGGCGGAAGATCATGGTCGACACCTACGGGGGCTACGCGCGCCACGGTGGGGGCTGCTTTTCGGGCAAGGATCCGACCAAGGTCGATCGGGCCGGCGCATACGGCGCGCGCTACGTCGCCAAGAACGTCGTCGCGGCCGGCGTGGCGAGCAGGTGCGAGGTGCAGCTCTCGTACGCGATCGGCGTCGTGAAGCCTGTTGCCATCCGCGTCGACACGTTCGGCACGGGCAAGCTCCCTGACGCCTCGATTTCGGCGGCGATCGCCAAGCTCTTCGACCTGAGCCCCCTGGGGATCATCAAAGAGCTCAACCTGCGGCGTCCCTTGTTTCGTCAGACCGCGGTGTACGGCCACTTCGGCCGGACGGACATCGACGCGCCGTGGGAATCAACGTCGCGTGCGGCCGAGCTCGCCGAAGAGTTGAGGTGACCGCCGCGAAGACGATCGCGGTCATCCCGGCCGGCGGCGCCGGCACGCGGTTGTGGCCTCGGTCGCGGCGAGCGAAGCCGAAACACGCGCTGCCACTCGCCACGGGCCGTCGAGCTCTGCTCCGCGACACGTACGACCGCTTCCGCGGTCTCGCTGACGAGATCTATGTCGTGACCGAGCTCGTTCAGCGCGACATCATCCGCGCGGTCCTTCCCGAGATCGATGATGCCCACCTGATCATCGAGCCCGTCGCTCGCGGAACGACCAACGCGTATGGGCTGGCGGCGTTGACCGTGCAGGAGCGCCATCCACACGCGGTGATGGTCGCGATGGCGTCCGATCACGTGGTACGCGGCCGTGCCGCGATCACGAGCGCCGTCAGGACCGCGGTCCGCGCTGCCCAAACCACGGAGAACCTCGTCCTGTTCGGGCTCAAGCCCACGTTTCCATCGACCGGCCTGGGCTACGTGCATGCCCCGCGCCGTGGTCCACTTGGAACGCGTCGGGTCGAGAGCTTCAAGGAGAAACCCGACGCGCGCACGGCGGCGCGATTTCTCAAAGAGGGCGGCTACTACTGGAACCTTGCGTGGTTCGCGTGGCAGCTCGACGTCTTCGTGGCGCAGCTTTCGGCGCACGCGCCGCGCCACCTGGCCGGGCTGCTGAAGGTGCTCGACGCCCGACGCGCAGGCGATGAAGCGAAGGCGACGGACCTCTACCGACGTCTTCCCAACGAGGTGATCGATCGCAGCGTGATGGAGAAGACCGATCGGCTTCTGCTCGTGCCCGCGACCTTCGATTGGGCCGACATCGGGAGCTGGGCCGAGCTCGGTGACCGCGTGCATGCCGACGCGCACGGCAACTCGGTCGAGGGCGAGGCAGTGCTCGTCGACACGACGGGCAGCCTCGTGTTCGGCGATCGCCGGCTGGTTGCGGGAATCGGGCTGAAAGACATGATCATCGTCGACACGGAAGACGCGGTTTTGGTGGTGCCGCGTTCACGCGCGCAGGACGTACGCAAGGTCGTGGACGCGCTCAAG
>DASSLJ010000143.1:0-14000 GCA_035689585.1 Candidatus Dormiibacterota bacterium | reverse complement strand
GGCCGACGCTCGAGGCATTCGGTCTCGTCCTGGTCGCGGTGTCCGTCGCAGGCCTGTGGTCGTTTCCGCGCAGGCGTTTCTACGCCGCGTTCGCCGCGGCGGTCATCGTGGCGTGGATCTTTCTGCCGTCCGGCATCAAGCCGCCCGAGGTCGGAAAGCTCGTCTATGAGAAAGACTCGGCATACGGCTACATCCAGGTGGTGCAGGAAGGCACTCGGACGGAGCTGATCCTCAATGAAGGCGAGGCGGTGCACTCGATCTACGACCCGACGACACTGCTGACCGGTGGGCCATGGGACTACATGGTCGTGGCCAACTCATTTCGGCCCGCGCAATCGACCGAGGTCACGCCGAAGGACGTCGCCATCCTCGGGCTGGCTGGAGGGACGGCGGCACGTCAGTACACGGCCGCATACGGAAGCGCCGTGCAGATCACCGGCGTCGAGATCGACCCCGCGATCCTTGACGTCGCCCATCGCTACTTCCATCTCGACGAACCGAACGTGCACCCGGTCGTCGCCGACGCGAGGTACTGGCTCGACACTCAGGCCGGCCAGTACGACGTCATCGTCATGGACGCGTACCGGCAGCCGTACATACCGTTTCAGCTCACGACCCGCGAATTCTTCAGCGGTGTGCGCGATCACCTGCGACCAGGCGGCGTTGCGGTCGTCAACGCAGGTCGCACCGCAACCGACTATCGATTGGTCGATGCGCTCGCGAGCACCATGGCAGCCGTCTATCCGACGGTTTTCCTGGTCGACGTCCCCGAGTTCGCCAACACGCTGATCTACGGCACGACGGAACCCGTGTCCCTGACCGACGTCGAGCACAACCTATCGCTCATCCATGAACCCGTCGCACATGACGTGGCACAGAGCGTGCTCGGCGAAGGCCAGCTGCGCGTCTCGCCTTATCACGACCAGGTGTTCACCGACGACCTCGCGCCGGTGGAGCGCTTGATCGACGACATCATCTTCAGCTACGCGACCGGTGGCCGCTAGGAGCTCAGCGCCCCCTTCACCTGCTCGCCGGCGATGACCTGGTCGGAACTCAGGCACAACAATCGGACACGGCCGGTCGCGATCAGACGCTCGTCCTCGTCGAGGACCTGCGCCTGCCAGACCTGAGTCTGCCTGCCGCGCGTGATCGGCTTTGCCACAGCGTGCAGCTTCGCGCCGGCGCGGACGGCGCGGATAAAGCTCGTGTTGTTCTCGAGGCCCACAACGTGCTGCCCGCGCTCGCGCGCAAACAGGTACGCCCCCATCGAGGACAGCGTCTCGATGATCCCGCAGTGCACGCCGCCGTGGACGATGCCGTAACCCTGCAGATGCTGCTGTCCGACGGTGAGCTCGCAGCGCACCTCGTCCTTGGTCGCGTGGGTGATGGTCATGCCCATCGCGTGGACCCATCCTTCGGGGAACTGGTTCAGACGATCGGCAAAGTCCTCGGCCACTTGCACATCCTAGTGACGAAAAAAACTGAGGGCCGGCTTACGCCGGCCCTCACGTCTACGTTCGCAGTGCTACCGCCTCCGACTCCAGGAGCCGGAATACGGAATGGAAGCTCTAGAGGCTAGAAGCTGCCTTCCTCCTGAGCTCCCGGCTGGCAAACGAGGCGGCTGGCACCACGACTGGGTATATCCAAAGCTCCGCCTCACCTCCTTTGCCCCACGGGCGTTGAACTTCGACGGAAATCTTACCGAATAAACTTCTCAGCCGATGCCTCGTCGTTACGTCGCCGTGTGCGGAGCGAGCGACGCGACACCTTCGCAGCTCGATGCGGCGCGCGAGGTGGGGAGGCTGCTTGCGCGATCGGGCGCGGTCGTCATCAACGGCGGATACGGGGGCGTTTCGGGCGCGGCGAGTGAAGGCGCCGCCGGCGAAGGCGGCACTGTGGTCGGCATCCTGCGCGAAGAAACTCGCGAGGGATCGAACCCACACCTGACGGTCTCGCTGCCCACGGGTATCGGCGAAGGCAGAAACCTTCTCATCGTCATGGCCGCGGAGAGCGTGATCGCGATCGGTCGCGGTTGGGGCACTCTCAGTGAGATCGCGCTCGCGCGCCGGCTCGGTCGCAGTGTCTTTGCGCTCGACACGTGGGACGTCGAAGGGCTCGAGAAGGTCGCCACTCCGGATGAAGCAGTAAGGCGTGCGATTGGCGACTGAGAAACCGCGCGTCAAGAAGCGCGTCGTCAAAAAAGCCGACGGCCGCTACTTGATCTACTTCGAAAAGGTCTCTTGAGCGAGCTGCGCTGGGATCCGCTTACCGAAGAGTGGGTCACCGTCGCGCCGTGGCGGCAGGACCGGACCTATCACCCCAGCGCCGAGCACTGCCCGCTCTGCCCGACGCGGCCGGGCATGGAGGAGACGGAGATCCCGGAACCCGACTACTACATCGCCGTCTTCGAGAATCGCTTTCCTTCTTACACCGGCGACCAAGGCCGGTGTGAAGTCGTTTGCTACACGCCGGACCACGACTCCTCGCTCGGCGAGCAAAGCGTCGATCACATTCGTGACCTGATCGCGGTCTGGCGTGACCGCACGACCGAGCTTGGCCGTCTCGCCAACGTCAAATACGTGTACGTCTTCGAGAACCGCGGAGAGGAGATCGGCGTGACGCTGAGCCATCCGCACGGACAGATCTACGCGTATCCCTTCGTGCCGCCGGTGCTGCAGCGTGAGCTTGCGGCCGAGGCGCGACACATGCGCAAGACCGGCCGATGCCTGTACTGCGATGTCATCGATGACGAGAGAGACGGCATACGGACGGTGCTTCGGGACGACCGCTGGATCGCATTCGTGCCGCCTTTCGCGCGATGGCCCTACGAGGTCCACCTCGCGCCGACCAACCATCGCGGCGGTCTCGCCGACCTCGACGAAGAGGACGATCTCTCGTTCGCCGCGATCCTTAAACGCGTGCTGCAGAAATACGACCGCCTGTTCCAGAAACCGCTGCCCTACGTGATGGCCATGCACCAGAAGCCGCCCGGACGTGGCGCCAGGCACCACCACTTCCACGTCGAGTTCTACCCCCCCAATCGCACCAGGGACAAGTTGAAGTACCTCGCCGGATCCGAGCTCGGCGCCGGCGCGTTCATCGTCGACGCGCGCGCGGAGGACACTGCCGCGGAGCTTCGTGCCCTCTAGCTGGCAAGGCAGGGCTCCTGGTCGCGTGAACCTGATCGGCGAGCACGTCGACTACCTCGGGGGCCTGGTACTTCCCGCGGCCGTCAATCGCTTCACCGAGGTGAGCGGACATCCCGCGCGCGAATGGTCGATCAAAAGTGAGGTCAACGGCGGCCTGGCCTACGTACGCGCGATCGGCGAAGAGCTCGGAGCCGCGCCGCAGAGTGTCAGCGTGACGTCGCAGGTGCCGCCGGGTGCCGGCATCAGCTCATCGGCTGCGCTGCTGGTCGCGGTCGCGTCGGGACTGCGGCCAGGGATGGACGGTAAGCAAGCTGCGCTCGCCTGTCAACGTGCAGAACACAAGGCCACCGGAGTCCAGGTTGGCGTCATGGACCAGTTCGCCTCCGCACTCGGACGGCACGGCTGCGCGATACTGCTCGACTGCGCGACGCTTGATTACGAATTGGTTCCCTTTCCCGACGAGGTTGCGATCGCGGTCATCGATTCCGGCGAGCAACGCAATCTCGCCGACACTCCTTACAACCAGCGCCGGCGAGAGGCCGAGTCCGGTGATCCGAAACGGATGCGGCACGTGCAATCCGAGATCGCCCGCGTGCGCGCATTCGTCGATGCGCTGCGCGCACGCGATTTCGCTCGCATGGGTGAACTGTTGAAGCAATCGCATCGTAGCCTTCGCGACGACTTCGAGGTGTCGACGCGAAATGTCGACACGCTTGTCGAGCGCGCGGACGGGATCGACGGCTGTTACGGCGCGCGGATCATGGGCGCGGGCTTCGGCGGAAGCATCCTCGCCTTGGTCGAGCAACGCAGAGCCGACGACTTCATCGCCGAGATGCAGCGCCCGGTGCTCATCTGCTCGACCGCCGACGGAGCGTTCGCATCCACATGAGCGACGCGCTCTTCATGCCGCTCGCACAGCGCGTGCACAGTCGCGAGCTCACGGGCTGGGAGGCGGTGTGGATGCCGCTCGGCGAAGGTGAATCAGAGGGCCTGACGATCGGCCGTGGCGCTGGTTGGAAACCGATCGAGGTTCCACGGCAGCTGGCCGCGCGCGAAGGGCGCCAGTCGGTCTGGTATCGGACGGAATTTCCGCGGCCGGACCACGCGGGGCGCGTCGTGCTCCGCATCGGCGGAGCGTTTCTCGCTACCAACGTCTGGCTCAACGGCCGCCTGCTCGGTTCGCACTATGGCTACTTCGCGCCGTTCGGATTCGACCTCACGCCCTATCTCAAGGCGGAGAACCTGCTCGTCATCTGCTGCGAATCGCCGGTCGAGGCGCAGCCCGAGACCAAGCGCCACATCATGGGACTCTTCAACGACGGCGATCTGAAGCCGTACCCGGCATCCGCGTACGGCAGCCTGCCCGAGCCGTACGCGCTCGAGGTGCCGCTCGGCCTGTGGCGAACGGTGCAGCTCGAGTACCTCGGCCCGATCGCGGTGGACTGGATCAAGCTCACGCCGACTTTCGAAGGCGGCGACGGGCGGCTCGAGGTCGAGGCGAGGCTGCGCAACCTCGACGGACGCCAGATGGAGGGCGACGTCGAGCTGTCGGTGCAGCCGCCAAGCGGTCAGGCGCTGCGGCTGCAGCGCGCGGTGAGATTGGGCGGAGGCGCAGAGCAGACGGTGGCGATGCGTCTGGCGCTGCCGGGCGCGCAGCGGTGGGAACCGTGGCGCTTCGGCGGCCAGCCTCTCTACCGCGCCGAGATCGTCGCCCACTCCGAAGGCGGCGAATCATCACGCGTCGACGACCGGTTTGCGTTCCGGCAGCTGACGTGGGAAGTGGGCGCCCGTCGCTGGAGCCTGGCGGTCAACGGCCGCCCGATGTTCCTGCGCGGCGCCTGCTACGCGCCTGCCTATCGCCTTGACGAGTTGAGCCGCGAGATGTTGAAGGACGACATCGCGACGGCCAAACAGGCCAATATCGACGCGCTTCGCGTCGTCGCGAACGTGCTGCCGCCCGACTTCTATCGCGAGGCCGACGAGGCAGGAATGCTCGTGTTCCAGGATCTTCCGCTGACCGGCACGTACGTGTATCGCGGTCGCAACGACGAGGCGCGCTTTTTCGAAAGCGCCGCGCGCGAGCAACAGCGAGAGATGGTCACCGCGCTGCGCAACCATCCGTCGATCGCATTGTGGATTGCGCATGATGCCCCGCCGTGGCTCGCGACGAACTTCGATCTCGGTGAGGTGCACTCGGTGCGCCAGAACCACTCCATCGACCAGGAGCTGAAGGCGGCGTTCGAGCATCTCGACCCCTCGCGGCCTTCGATTGCGGCATCAGGCGACATCGACCTCCACTTGATGCAGGGCTGGAGCGAAGGTTCGTGGGCCGACATCGCGCATGTCGAGCCGCTGCTCGTCGGCGCTTTCGGTGCGCAGGCCCTCCCCGGCATCGAGTCGCCGGCGTGGGAACGGATCGGCAAGCGATGGCCGATAGCTGATGACGACGCCGGGTGGCGGCACGCCGGGTTCCAGTACGTCAACTGGGCGGAGCGAGGTGTCGGCTTGCCTTCCGCGCACCGCACCCTCGAGGAATATGTCGACGCGTCGCAGGCCTACCAGGCCGACCTGATCAGGTACGCGGCCGAGCACCTTCGCACCCGGAAGTTCGAGCCGTGCTGGGGCGCATTCGTCTTTCACCTGGTCGATCCGTTTCCCGGAATCGGCGCGGGATTGCTCGACGCCGCGCGGCTGCCCAAGGCCGCTCTCCAGGCCCTTACCGAAGCATTCAAGCCGACACGTCTCATCGTCGAGCCCCTCGGATTCGAGGCGGCGCGGCCGTTCGGTTTCGTGCAGAACCCTCGTGTTCCCTTTGCCGCGCGCCTGGTCGTGGTCAACGACGACCCGCGCGTGTCGGGGCGTGGCGTGGTGCGTTGGTCGGTGGCGCGCCGCCGCGCTGCGGGCGTTCGTGGCCTCGACCGAGTGCGCGATGTGGTGCAGAAGAAGTCCTACTCCGGAACGGTCGAGGTCGAAGTGCCGAGGTCCACCGAACCTGCGGTCAGCGCGACGACCCTCAGCCTGCCGCTCGCGGCCGAGGGCGACTACCGCCTCGACGCCACATTGACGGTCAACGGTGAAGACGTCGACAGCACGGCGTTCGACTTCACGGTCGGCTCGACCACACCTGCACCACGCACTCGCCCGGAGATCCCGCGCTACCTGGCCGAGAGACTGGCGGACCTGCACAGCCTTCGGCCCGAGCAGCACGGACTGAGCTTCGTGCTCGACAACCGCACACGACCGGCGGTCCTTGTCGGGGTCGGCGGCCTTCGGCTCGATGGCGTTACGTTGACCGGCCACCAGCTGCAGATCGAATCGAACGCAGGTCTCGCGCCGCTGCCCAAGCGGTTGGACCTGCCGATCGGGCGGCGGTTGGCGGTGCACGTGGTGATGGGCGAGTCGATCGGGCCGGGCGCGCACTCGCTGGAGGCCGACATCACGGTCCCCGGCGTCGCGTCCGGCCGCCTCGTGATCGAAAACGGCGCGATGCGGGGCGGCGATTTGTGATCGCGATGGCATACTTCAGCGTTGCCCATGTCTGACGAGTCCCTGCTGCTGACCTACATACTCCTCGCGGTATTCGCAATCGGCGTCGCGGTGCTCTATCTCCGGACCCGCGCAAGGCGTCGGAAGAAGAAGTCGGCGCCGCCCGTGAGGCCCGCCGCCCCGACCAACCAGACCGCCGGTGTGGCCGCGACGTGGGCGCCACCGGCACCCGCGCGTCCCGTGACCATCGCACCCACCGTCGTGACGCCGCCATCGCCTGGATGGGGAGGAGCCGCAGCTCCCGCCGCCAAGCCGGCGGCCGGCGGATGGGGCCAGCCCGCTTCACCCGCGGTACCGGCTGCCGCCGCAGCATCGCCGTCAGCTTCACCGTCTTGGGGCGCTCCGGCGGCTCCGGCGGCTCCGGCCGCGGCGGCCGCGCCCGCCGCTCCGTCGGCGGCACCGACATGGGGCAGCCCGCCGGCGAACGCAGCTCCGAGCGCGTCACCGACATGGGGTTCGCCCGCGGCTGATCCCGGCGCCCCCGGTCCGGCACCTTCGTGGGGCGCGCCCGCACCACCGGCACCGGAACCAGCGCAGCCCGCCGCGTCGTGGGGAGCCCCGGCCGCACCGGCTCCAGCTTGGGG
Source organism: Candidatus Dormiibacterota bacterium (assembly GCA_035689585.1). Taxonomy (GTDB): domain Bacteria; phylum Chloroflexota; class Dormibacteria; order Dormibacterales; family Dormibacteraceae; genus 40CM-4-65-16. Next base: position 6,721 of record DASSLJ010000143.1, on the reverse strand, counting down.
CGGGGCCGCAGCGCCCGCCGAGCCCGCTGCGCCGTCCTGGAATCCACCTCCCGCGCCGTCCTGGCAACCGCCGGCGGCAGCAGCTCCGGCAGCCGCGCCCGCGGCCGACTGGAGTGCTCCGGCAGCGTCTGCGGCTCCGGCTGAAGCGCCGGCAGCGTCCGCTGCGGCGTCGCCACCAACCGTGGCTCCGTCCTGGGACGTTCCCGCCTCGGCACCCGCGTGGGGAGAGCAGGCCGGCGCGCCGGCATGGGACATCCCCAAGACCGAGGAGCCCGCCGCACCGGCAGCACCGTCGTGGGGTGCTCCCGCTGCGCCACCGCCACCATCGCCGGAACCGCCGCAACCGCCGAGCGTCGCGGCTCCACCGTGGAACGCTCCGGCGCCGGTCTGGTCGGCCGCCGCGCCGACAGCCACCGCGCCCGAAGCTCCATCGACCGACGCCGAGCTCGCCGCCGGCGCCGAAGCGGCCTCCGCAGCGCCCGCGCCCGAACCTCCGCCGGCCGAACCCGTATCACCGGAGCCGGCGCCCGTTCCCTGGACTCCGCCTGCGGCGGCGATGCCGGACGTGGCGGCGACGATGGTCGCTCCTCCGCCGCTCAACGGTGGCGGCGCCGAGCGCGAGCCGACCACTTTGATGCCGGCCTGGTCGCCGCCGGCCGCGACGCCACCCATCCCCGCGACGATGGCCATGCCGGCACGTCCCTCGACCGAGCCGGGCGGGACCGGGCCGCAGGGCGAGCTCACCATCGAATCGGGTCCCGACGCCGGCCACAGCCACCGCGCCGGTGACAACGCGCTGCGCTTGGGCCGCTCGCCTGACAACGACGTCATCCTCCGCGACCCCGCCACCAGCGGCCACCACGCCCGGCTCGAGCGCCGAGGTGAGGGTTTCTGGGTCGTCGACCTCGGAAGCACCAACGGCACTTTCGTCAACGGCGAGTCCGTCCAGGAGAAGCAGCTCAACCACGGCGACCGCCTGACGATCGGCCAGAACTCAATCCACTTCGCCGTGATCGGAGCCTAGTCCTGACCTCGTTCGTTAGGTAACAACGATGCGACTGCGAATCGCGTGGGCCACCGACCCGGGTCTCGAGCGTGAGGAAAACGAGGACTCCGTCACGGTCTGGCGCAACAAGGCCGGGCTCGACACGCTGATCGTCGTCTGCGACGGGATGGGCGGACACGCGGCCGGCCAGCACGCGAGCTCGATCGCGGTCAAGACCGTGACCAAGGTCCTATCCGAAGACGGGCAGCAAGGGATCGAGATCGACCGCTTGAAGAAGGCCTGCAAGGAGGCCAACACGGCCGTCTTCGAGGCCGCACGCGACAACCCGGACTGGGCGGGGATGGGCAGCACGATGGTGATCGCTGCGATCCGCTCCGGCGAGCTCGCGCTGTTGAACGTCGGCGACAGTCCGGCCTATCTCTTCCGCAACGGGCTGGCGAAGATGGTCTCGCAGGACCACTCGTGGCCCGCCGAGCAGGTGCGCCTCGGACTCATCAAGCCGGAGGAAGCCGCAAACCATCCGCTCAAGCACCGGCTGACGCGCGCCGTCGGCGTGTGGGAACAGATCCAGCCGTTCACCGACAAGATCAAGCTCGAAGAGGGCGACGCCATCGTCCTGTGCAGTGACGGCGTCGAGACCGCCGGCGTCACCGTCGAAGAGATGGGCCGCCTGCTGCTTCGCGATGGGAACCTCGACCGCGGCGCCGAGCGCGTCATCGAGCGATGCCGTGAGCTCGGAGCTCCCGACAACGTGACGCTCGCCGTGGCGCGGGTCGAGGTCGACGTGACCAAGACCGCGGTCCTGCCGAAGCTGAAGATCTAAAGACCGGTACTCTCGCGAGGGATGCGACCCCTTCGCTACACCATCAACGTCACGCTGGACGGCTGCTGCGACCATCGCCGGGGCATCGCGGACGAGGAACTGCATCGGCACGCGATCGAGAACCTCGAGCGCGCTGACGCCCTCCTGTTCGGCCGCGTGACGTACGAGATGATGGAGTCGGCCTGGCGGCTTCCGTTCCGAAGTGATGTCATGCCTGAATGGATGGAACCGTTCGGCCGGACGATCGACGCGGCGAAGAAGTACGTCGTCTCGAGCACGCTGGAACGTGTCGACTGGAACGCCGAGCTCGTGCGTGGGGACTTGAGAGAGGCAGTTGAGAAGCTCAAGCGTGAACCGGGTAAAGGACTGCTGGTCGGAGGGGTGACGCTACCGAAGGCTCTTGCGGAGATGGGCTTGATCGATGAATACGAGTTCGTCGTGCATCCGATAGTCGCGGGCCACGGACCGACGCTGTTTGCCGGCCTGTCCAAACCTATCGACCTGAGGCTCATAAGCAGGGTCCAGTTCGGCTCGGGGGCGATGGCGATGCGGTACGAGCCGCGAACCTAGTTCTGCTTGTAGGCGCGCATCAGGGTCTCGGCGACGTGCTCGACCCGCATCGGTGAGTTGCGCGCGCGCAAGCCTGACTCGATCTGCATCTGGCAGCCCGGATTCGCGACAGACAGCACGTCGGCGTTCGTCGCGAGCACGTCTTCCATCTTCTGGTCGAGGACTCGTCGTGACATGTCCGGCTCGAGCGTGCTGTAGAGGCCCGCGGCGCCGCAGCAGATCTCCGCGTGGCGCATCTCGACCCAGTCGATCCCCGGCAGTGCTCGCAGCAGGTCGCGCGGCTGCCTCTTGATCTTCTGCGCGTGCGCGAGATGACACGCGTCCTGGTACGTCACCCGAACTTTCACGTCGCGGTCCGGTTCGGGAAGGCCGATTTCCGCCAGCCACTCGGTCAGGTCTTTCACGCGCCCCTTCAACGCCGGATAGAAATCCTTCAAGTGCGCGCCGCATCCCGCCGAGTCGACGACGAGGGCGTCGAACTGGCCTGATTCGTACACACGCGTGTTGTGCTCGCGCAATTGTTCCGCGCCTACGAGGTCGCCGTTGTGCGCGAACAGCGCCCCGCAGCAGCGCTCTTCTTTCGGGAACCACACCTCGCATCCCGCGAGCTGCAAGAGCTTGACCGCGGCGTAGTGCGTTTGCGGATACAGGATCGGCATGACGCAGCCGACCAGAAACGCGACTCGATACTTGCGCTCGCCGAACGGCTCGGCGAGGTTGCCGTCCGGAGGGCAGAAACGGGCATTGAGTCGGGGCAGCATGCGCCCTGACCGCACGATCGACGTCAGACCCATCCGCTGCGCGATGCGCGTCGCGTTGCCTGCGAGACGCAATCGCGTTGGATGCCCGACCAGCTGTCGCAGCGCGACCTGGCTAGTCTTCCGTTTGGGTGATGGCCGGCGCGCGTCCTCGACGTCGGCACGGCCGGCCTCGATGATGCGGCCGTAAGGCACGCCCGAGGGACACACCCCTTCGCACGTGCGGCAGCCGAGGCAGAGGTCGATGTGCTTCACCTGTTCCTCGTCGAAGCGCATCGTTCCGCGCTTCCACTGCGTCATGAGGTAGATGCGGCCGCGCGGCGACTCGGTCTCGAGACCGGTCACGCGGAACGTAGGGCACGCGTCGAGGCAGAGGCCGCAGTGGACGCATGTCGCGAGGTCGTCGTCAGAGAGCCGTTCGAACATCAGTAGACGTACCGCCCCGGATTGAGAACGCCGTCGGGATCGAAGGCGTGCTTGATGCGCCGCATCATCTCCAGGGTCGGCGGCCGCGAGCCGAACGCATCCATTCCCGGGATGCCGAACAGCGTGACCAGTGTGCCGCCGGCCGCCTCGACCCTGGCGCGCACGGCTTGCGCCGCCGCCGAATCCGCGTCAGGCGGAGTCCAGTAAGCGATCCCGACTCCCGGCGACGCCCACCAGTCGGTGAGTCCGTCCAGGAGCTCGCGAAGCTTTTCTCGCGGCGCCGCGATCCGCGTCATGCGCGTCTCTTTCGAGTGCGCCGCCCAGAAGTCGGGCGGCACCTGATCCCAACCGAGCCCGGCCGTCACGCGGTCGACGGCTTCCGGACTGCCGAGGAATCGCGCCACGACGCGGCCGTCCGCGAACAGCTCGAGCGCCGACGGCGCGAGCGGCAAGCTCGCACAGCGCTCGACGTCGTCCCAGCCTCCGCGCGAGGACACCGTGACGTCGTTCAGAGGTCGAGGGAAGACTTTGAAAGACGCCGCGACGATCACCCCAAGGGTCCCGAGCGCGCCGTAGTGCAGCTTCATCATGTCGTACCCGCTGACGTTCTTGACCACGCGGCCGCCGCCCGTCGCGAGCTTGCCGTCGGGGAGAGCGACGCGGATGCCGATCAGGAAATCGCGCGGCGAACCGAATCGCAGACGCAACGGGCCGGTCCATCCCGTCGCCAACAGGCCGCCGATGGTGTGACCGGGCGAGTTGAAAGGATCGACGGGGAGGAACTGTCCCGCCTTCGCGAGGTGGTCCTGCAGCGCCTCGATGGTGATGCCCGCTTCGACGCTGACCACCATGTCCGCCTGCGAGTGCTCGAGCACCCGATCCAGGCGCTTCGTCTCGAGCAAGACGTCGGACCGAGTCGGCCGATTTCCCATGGCCGGCGCTTTACCGCCGCCGACGGGGATGACCGTCTGCTTCGACTCGGCGGCTTCGTGCAGCTGCTGCGCCAGCTCCTCGGCGGAGCGCGGCGTCACCACCATTTGGCTTCGACCGCCAGGCCGGTTCGGCCCGCAAGATGGACGGCTTTGCGCGATGGGTCCGGAAAGATCTTTCCGGGATTGAGGATCCCGTCGGGATCGAAGACATCTTTCACGCGGTGCATCGCGTCGAGGTCGTCGGGGCTGTAGATCCACGGCATGAACGCGCTCTTCTCAAGCCCGATGCCGTGCTCGCCCGACAGCGCGCCGCCGAGCTCGACCACCGCGCGCAGCATCTCCTCGCCCGCCGACTCGACCTGGTGCATCACCTGCTTGTCGCGCATGTCGAAAAGGATGTTGGGGTGGAGGTTGCCGTCGCCCGCGTGAAAGACGTTCGCGACGGGCAGCCTGTAGTGCTCGCCGATCTCGCCTACAGCGGACAGAATCTGCGGCAATCGCGAGCGCGGAACCACGCCGTCGTGCAGGTAGTAGTTCGGTTTGATGCGACCGAGCGCGCCGATGGCGCCCTTTCGTCCGGCCCAGAGCAGCTCGCGTTCTGCCGGCGTCTGCGCCTCGCGCAACGCGTAGCCGTGGTTGTCGGTGAGGATCTTGCTGATCGCGTCGGTGAGCTCACGAGTCGATTCCGCAACGCCGTCCACCTCGACGAGCAACACCGCACCGGCGTCGGTCGGATAGCCCGCGTGGTAGTGCGCCTCGACCGCGCCGACCGTGACGTTGTCCATCATCTCCAGCGCCGAAGGCACGATGCCATGACCGATGACGGCGGACACGGCCTGGCTGGCGGTTTCGATGGTGGGAAAGGCGGCAAGCAGCGTGGTGACGCTCGGAGGGATGCGCAGCAGACGCACCTTGATCTTCGTGATCGCGCACAGCGTGCCTTCGGAACCGACAAGCACTCCGCACAGGTCGAGCCCTACCCGATCGGGCGCATCGCCGCTCACCCAATGCACGCTGCCGTCGGCGAGAACGACCTCCATGCCCAACACGTGGTTCGTGGTTACGCCGTAGTAGAGGCAGTGCGGGCCGCCGGAGTTCTCGGCCGCGTTGCCGCCGATGGTGCAAGCCTTCTGGCTCGACGGGTCGGGCGCATAGAACAGCCCTTGCTGCGCGGCGACGAGCGACAGCTCCTGGTTGACGACGCCGGGCTCGACCAGCGCGGTCTGCGCGACCGGGTCGATGTCGAGGATGCGGCGCATGCGCGTCACCTGCAGCGCGATGCCGCCCTTGATGGTGACCGCGCCGCCGCTCAGTCCTGTGCCCGCGCCGCGAGGCACGACAGGAATCTTGTGACGCGCCGCGATCTTCATCACATCGGCCACATGCTTGGTCGTCGACGCCAACACGACTGCATCGGGCAGCGCGCCTTCGATCGATCCGTCGCGCTCGAAGATGCGTAGGTCGTTCGCCGACTCGATCACCGAGTCGCTTCCGACCGCGCGACGCAGCTCGTCGACGACGGGTCTATCGAGCGGCATTCGAGAAGGCCTCGAACCGGCGTGTCATCGAGCCGGGAAAGCTCGGCGCCTCGGTCGCCTCGGCGCCGACGATCAACAGTCCGAGCCACCGACTCACCTCATCGTCTGACGGCATGCGATCGTTTCGCTCGAAGATCGCCTCCTGGATCCGGTTGTGCGGCGAGACCTGGATCGTGTACCAAACGGACAGACCGTCAGGCGTCACGGCGTGATGTGACTCGTCGACCTTGCGGTTCACCGGCAGGCGCATCGGCCTGGCTTCGGCCGCGGCGCGCAGCCGCGCGGCCTCGCTCGCGATGTCGCTCACGATGTCCAATCTAAACTCGAAAGCGATGCGGGGTAGGGAGCGTGTAGAAGCAGCTCTGGCCATGAACGTCGCCGACCGGCCGCCGGTCGGGGCGTGGGGGCACACGTACAAAGAGGAATGGTCGCCGGACGCGCTCGCAGAAATCACGGTCGAACGGGCGCGCAACTTCGGCTGGGATTTCGTCAAGTTCCAACCGCGTGCCTCGTGCTTCGCAGAAGCATTCGGCTCCGTTTACCACCCGTCGGGCCATCGCCTGCGCGCGCCGATCCTGATCAAGGCGGCGGTGCCGGATCTCGAGTCGTGGTCTTCGGTCGAGCTCGTCAACAGGACAGCCCTCGAGGACCAGGTGCGCTCGATCGGC